>JAXEBI010000110.1:0-33224 GCA_034094155.1 Phocaeicola sp. | reverse complement strand
CTTTGGGATATCTTGACTTGATTCCCTAAGATACAAAAAATTAGGGAGACGGGCAAGTTCTGACTTCGCGAAGTTAGGACTTGCCCGATTTTTTTTGCAGACACAAAAAAGGCCATCTCATTTTGAGACAGCCTCTTTTTTGTTTTTCTTTATAATGGTGGTTTTTATCTATGATTATTGGCTTTTAATGGCATAATTGTATCATATTTGTACCGTACCTTAATGGTAGATAATGTGACACTAAAAAAATATTGTCTGAAAATCAAGGATATACACAAGCAGTTTTTCCCATGCCAATATTGAAAGCGGATATCGGTATACATTTTTCTATTCATTATTCTTAAAATATATTTAATTTACTTATTTGTACCATATTTGTACAGCAACAAATTAGTAGGTAATGTGCAATAAATAATTATTAAACACTTAAATAGCAGTAAGTTATAAGTCTTTTATATTTTCTCATCAAAGAATTGCTGAAATAAAGTCATATTACTCTTTAAATTCTAATCAAATATTACGCATTTTATAGCTTAATAGCTTCATATATGCATCTGATAAGTATTTTATATATTAATTTTCTGTAATTATTAAATATTCAGATAGTTATTGTACAAATTTACATTTCGCTCTGTGCACTGAGATTTTTACGCAGTGGATTGAGTATTTTTACATGTGGAAGGGTTATGATATTTTAATTGGTGGATTTACAATTGTCTTTATAGTTTTAGCATGCGATGCTGATTTTTGCTAATATCATAATCTTCATTTATAATACCCTTTACATTTTACAGTACTTAGTAACCCAAAATCACTAATTTACGTATAAGATTATAAATAGTAAGCTTTATTTTTTATATAAATACTTTTATTTTTTGTTTGAAATTATATAGTTTTTTCTGTTATAGCTATTTTTTTGCAGAAAGTCATTGGTTATACAATAAATCTCAGTAACTTTAATTTGTAATTACGATAGTGGTAATAGTTAAATGTTATAATTCATAACTGTAAACTAGCATGTTTATTGGTATATTATTAATAATCAAGCAAATATATTATTTTATGTAGAAATCATGTCAATTATAGAGTTAAATAGGTATTTCCAAGTCGATACTACGACATTTCAGAGTAAAGGAATTGTTATATTCGATTTTAATGATGCAAAGTCTGAGGAGTTCATTGAAAACTATATTATACCGTTCCGCCAATCATATATTTCTGATGAAGATTTGGACTATGAAGTAAATAATGGCATTAACATTCGAAAGGATGCTATTGAAAATAAACTACCCACTTTACCTAATTTAAAATCGGGAGAGTTTGGTGAAATTTTGATATTTTTTCTTGCTAGTATATTCATATGTCCCGATGCTAATATCGCACCTGTAAAATGGCAATGGAAGGAACACCGTGATGCACCTTGCCACCTTACTGACATTATGTTTATGAAATGCACAAATGACACTATGCCACAACCTACTGATTATGTTTGTTCAATAGAGGTAAAAGCTGCAGCTACACCAATTGGCCCAAAATCGAAAAAAAGCAAAATGAATGATGCCATAAAAGATGCTTATAAAGACAAAGAATCCCGGATAGGAAAGATGATAGCCTATCTGACAACAAAATATGCAAAAGAACGTAATGCAAGAATGGCCAAGCTAGTAAAACGTTTTGATGATGCTACGACAGTTCATTTCAATCGACATATCAATGCTGCTATTGTTGTTGAAAAGGATTCTATTTCATATCATATCAATAATGTTTTGGAAGAATGTTTAGCACAAGCACAAAAAGATAGAATAGCATTATTTGCCGTGCCAATAAAGCAGCTAAAACAAATGTATGAAAGACTTTATTCTATTACACCTATAAAAGGATGAACGATATATTAGATAGATGGATGATTGACGCCGAAGCTTTCGAGTTGCAAAAGCTATATCAAGTCAATACTAATTGTAAGTATGAATTTATAAGTAGACAAGGTGATTTCTATATTACTTTGCTGAACCGGATGTATAACATACTTCAAGAGACAAAATATGCCGAGTACGAAGCCCATACAGAAGAGCTGATCAAAGTAGCAAAGGCTATGCTTGTGTATTCTGAACAGGCATCTGAAAAAAATTTCGAGGGTATAGATAAAGTATCAAATCAATTATATGTCGCTGCAATCTATTTCCTAATAGGATACGAGGCCATTGCTTCCTATATATTACATGGTAGTAACATCAATTGTTATGGGACAGAATCTGCTCAGGTGATATATTACATTGTTTCCGGCGGAGTGTGCAGATTAAAAGAAATTAAAAATAAGAAGACATTTCATGCCGTAGAACAGTTGCGCTCGTTTATACTTTCTGGGGATGATAACTTGCAAAGTCTTTCAAACTCTATTGAACAAAAATACGAGACATTCATATTCGATAGTCTAGATGATTTTTTTGATACAGCATTACTTGTACATGTAATAAGAAAATTCGTCAAACATAATATAAGAAACATACTTACAGAGGTTGATAATAATACAGATTGGACAGACTATATTAGGTATTCGTTCTCTCAGCACATCTTTTCGTTTTTACCATCACAAGAAAGTGCTATCAGAAAGGGATTGTTAAGATTTGAAAGGGCGTTTAGCCTGAAAATGCCGACTAGTGCAGGTAAATCATATATAACAGAATTATTAATCTATAAAGAATTAAAGACGAATCCTCATGCAAAAGTCTTGTACCTTGCACCTTTACGTTCATTGAGTCGAGAACTTAAATTCCGATTCAAGAAGATTGGTAGTTATCTTGGCTTCACAACGAGAGCAATTTATGGAGGCAGCACATTTACTATTGATCAAGATATTTTAAGGGACGTAAGGTTGCTTATTTCAACACCGGAATCATTCTCTATTTTAGAAGATTCATTGGAGGAACAACTTACCCAGTTTTCATTGGTAATTTGCGATGAGGGACAGCTGTTAGATAGCCTCAATAGAGGAATCAACTACGAACTACTGCTTACGAGGTTAAAAAGAATCGAAGGCATAAGATATTTGTTCCTTTCAGCAATTATTCCTAATATCGAGGACGTCAACACTTGGTTGGGAGGAAGAAAAATGGATATCGGTGATAGTGATTATCGGCCCTGTCCAATAAAATTAGCAACTATTAAGAGAAATTTCGATTTAGTTGTAAAGAATGAAAACTACGATGCAGACAAATATTTTATCCGAAATTTTTTGTCCAGCGAAGAATCCAAAGGTATAGGTTCTTCACAGAAAGCTAAAGCGAGTGCATTGGCTTTAAAAGCTTTATCAGCGGGACCAGTTATGCTGTTTACAGCACGGAAAGAGGGGAAAATGGGCTGTGTAGCTATTGGTAAAGAGATTGAAGGTATTTTGGATTATGGTAATCTGCCTTTTCCGGCAAATAGATCTGCTGATGCTCAACGATTGTACAAAACTGCATCCTATATTGCTTACCAATTTGGTCATAATCATCCGCTACCAAGTTTTGTAGAGAGAGGTTATGCTTACCATCATGGGAGCCTGCCCCAAGATATAAGGGAAGTGTTGGAGCAGAATTATGCAGACCAGGTTATCCCGCTATTGATCTGTACGACTACATTAGCAGAAGGGGTCAATTTACCAGTTCAAACCCTCGTCTTGTATTGTCTAACTCGATATAACTATTCCGCCCGAAGGAATGAAACTTTAAACGTTACGGAAATTAAAAATATTGTTGGCAGAGCTGGACGAGCAGGCAAGCAACGTTTCGGGTTGGTGATCTATCCGTCCGATAAAGAGGATAGACCGTTCAACAACGTCAAATCTGCATTGCAAAATGTCGGACTGCATAATATCATGGGGACTCTTTATGATGTCGTCCGCATATTTTATAATCTTAGGGCTAGTCTTGATGATGATGAAATTAATCGTATTTTGGAAAATTCTGGACTTGCATCAGCAATTGATACAATGATTACTCGAAGTATCAAAATAGATTCGTTTGACGATATTGATGTGGAAAGTATTGTCAAGGAATCATTGGCTTATCATGTCGGAGACTTAAATATACGTGAGAATTTACAACGTATATTTAGGATTCGTCATAGAGTCCTGGTCGCAAAGTTGAATAAGGATAATTTTTATGCTTTCAATAATACGGGAATGACGATAGACGATGTTGTGAAAGCAACCGAGTTGATTACTCCGGAAGTCCTTGCAGAATTTGATATGACCATACCATTATCGGAATCGTGGAGCATGTTTGCAATATCAGTGATCATGCAGTTGCCAAGTTTCGAAAACGGACAAATAGAGAAGAATAACGAAGCTTATAAACGGGAACTTGACGCTCATGAGATAAACCTGCTATTGACAGCATGGATAAATGGAAAGCAATATTATGAGATAGCCGAAGACCTTAATTGTCAAGTTGATAACGCAGTGGATCTTGTGATGTTTTTGCAAAATTCTTTCCATGTGCATGCATCGTCGTTAGTGAGATACATTCAGACTCTTGGGATGGAGACGTCTACATTGGAAATATGGATTGACATGATAAAATACGGAGTTAATTCATGGCAAAAACTTTTACTAATAAGAAGCGGGCTTACAGATAGAATAGTAGTGAATGTCCTATGTGATGCCAAATTGCAAAAGCATTTTAATTTTGAAAACGCGCATGTCCTCCAACGTTCCATGAAGCATTTTAAGGAAAAAATTCTTGCCTATGCAACGGATGCCTCATTGCCAGAACTTTGCATGGAGCATTTGATTGAATATTTAAATTGATATAACATATTTATCTATAAACTATATTATTTATTACAGTAGCTTTTTGTATAATAATTCGTTAATTTTTTTAGGCACGTGCAACGCAGTTTGCTTTTCTTGCGTTGCACGTGATTTGTTATCATTTTCTAAAATTACATCTGAAACACTTTTGTCTACTATAACATGCTTTATTACTTTAATTTAACGGCATAGATTAGAAGTAATGTGAAGTTCGTAAAAATGCTGCAAAAGGAAATGCTATAGATTTTACCTTACGATTACAATGAGCAAAACTTAACCTAAACTAAATACACTGTCCAAAATTTTGTGTAAATGGAAGCAGGACTCAGTTGCAAGTGAGGATGTAAATTAAACTGTGTCAGCAAAGAGTAAAATACATCAATAATAAACTTGCATATCTGTATATCTAATATTAATAAATGAGACAAGATCTTGTTTTCACTTTTCGAGCAACTTAAAAACAGTTTAGTTTGGTTTATTTCCTTTATATATAGATACTAAATTAAACTGATTAATATATAGGGCCGCACATGGAGTTATTTTTTACTACAAAGACTTGCCCGGTCGGTAATGTATAAGAGTAAAATATTATTTTTCCGTATGATGGTAAATCCATTATTTGCCAAATAAGATTGTTGCGAGTATTAGCCGGCCCCTGCGTAATTTGATGACGATAAGCCTTACTGCAGAAACATCCACAACAGTTTGACGGTGTTATACTTTTGCGACATCAGTCCCCCAAGCCTCTCAACGATGCTCAAAACTGGGTCGTTTATTTTTATCCATCCATGAGCATTCAATTTGACACTAATGTAGTGAGAATAATTCCTATTATCAATGGGATGGCAAGCTGGTTTATGCACAACACATCAAATATCTCAATGGAGATAACTGATAGCAGCAGGATCGTTATAACCTGTATTATCAGTACAAAGAATACAATCTTTATACTCCACTTGACACCTAAAAATCAATTATTTACAGTTCTATATTCCTCAATTTTGTATATATGGATATTTACGGTATAAAATTACCATATTTGTACCATGATATTTGTAACATTCTGATAATCAGCTAAAGTTGTTTTAGAGGAAGTCAAGTAAGTAAGTAAGCGTCTCCACGATTCCACATTGCAAATAATAAAAAAAGGATTAATGATGATTTTATCACCGTTAATCCTTTCTCCACCTATCAGGTAAAAGTTCCCTATATTTTTCAATCGGAGTATTAGGCTGCCAGTCAGCAGTCCTGTTTATTACATCTGAAAGATATTCAAAGAAGTTTATCTTCTGCATCTTGCAAGATAATGCTATGGTATAGAGTATGGCACCCCGTTCGGCACCCTTATGGCTGCCGAAGAACAGGGAGTTTCTTCTGGATATTGAAAGATATCTGTTAAAGCGTTCAACAGTATTGTTCTCTAAATTTGTATCCCCATAGTTGAAGATATCAACCATTGCATTCCATTCATTCCGTATATAAGTGATGGCTTCCTGAAGGTCACTTTTGGGGAGCAGGTTTCCACGGTCCTCAATCTCGTCAAGTCTGTCGCTGAGTTCTGCTATGATTCCCGGAGCATATTGCCTGCGATATTCAAGATGGTCCTCTACTGTCCATCCGTCCACTCCTATGATGTGTTTGTGGTCTTCATGGAACAGCCGGTTCATAATGGAAAGAAGTTCCTTTGCGTCCGGATCGTTTTCACCACAATCCTGCAGTTTGCGTTTCATATGTTGGATACAGGCTATACGGATTATATTTGGATATGCATCACTGCCAAGTTTTCTGTAAGGCGCATAACCGTCACTCTGTATTATTCCGATATAGTCACCAACTTCCCCAATGATTACCTCCTCTGTCCTGGAGCCGTTCTCGTAAATCAAATACATCATTCCGCACTTCATTCCGACAATCGCCCAAAGGTAGCCCTTCCTTACGCCTTTCCCGTTCTTGTTCTTTTCCTGTATAAGTATTCTGTAGTAGGTCTCGTCTGCCGAGATATACGGGTCTTTAAGTACTGTCAGCCTGATACACTTGTACAAGTTCTCAAACAGGAGGGATGCACGTTCTATAAGTTTGTGGGCGGTAGGCTTGTTAAGGTTAAAACCATGGTCTTCAAAATAATTGATGATTCTTTCAACCGGCAGAGAGTGTATATACCGCAGTTCCAGAAGTCCCGCTATGAACGATCCGTCATAGCTTGAGTTCAGGAAGGCTGACTTCGGTGTCTTGCCTTCATAGAACTTACCGTCCTGTGTATAAGTCCTTATCTTATATACATGCTTGATAAACCGCATCGGAACACATTCATAACGGATGCATATACGTGGCTCCTTAGAGAACTCGCGCGCCTTGCTTATGTCGAACTCGGGATCATCAGGAAAGACATCATGCTCCTCTACCTCCATTTCATAGTGCATATCACGTTTGGCACCGTTATTCTTTCTTGCTTTCCGTTTCTTGTCCCTTTCTTCCTCAAGTGCTTTCAGCTCTTCTTGAGAAGGAGGTTCCGGGGCTTGTATTTCTGATTTGTTTGAAATAATTTTAGTGAGTCCCTTGTTGATACGCTTCTGCTTTTCAAGAGACTCACCTTTCTGAAGGAGTGCCTCTTTTAAAGAAGACACTTCCTCCAACAGTGCATCGATACGCTGAAGAAGTTCTTTATTATCTTTCATTGCTCTATCCAACTGTTCCTTCAGCAACTGTATTATTTCATCTTTTTTCATACCACAAATTTACTAAAAATCAGTGGATTACACAAGAAAAAAGAATGATTATTTACATCTCAATATATTGTACATCAGCATATTAAGCTACACTCTGAAGCGTTTTCGAAGCCTTACAGACTTTAACGAGACTCCATTTAGGATGAAAGACAAAGTATTGTAAGATATCTCATAATTGCCTGTATTCCGGTTAAAAACAGGAAGCTCGAAAGTTCCTTTCTCAAGACGTTTGTAATATAACAGGAAACCGTCGCCATCCCATTTTAAAATCTTCACGCAATTCCTTTTTTTCCCGAAAAAGATAAAGGCATCACCCGATATTGGGGATAGTTGCCGCATCTCACCCCGGAGCAGGCGGTACAGGCCGTCTATACCAAGGTTCATATGAATAAAACCCTGGTACAAATAATATTTGTTTCCGGATGTCAAAGAGTACATGGTTCACCATCCTTTCTTTCGTATAGACTGATAAGTTTTATGAGACTATCGGCATCTGCCTGCTTTATATTTATGGTAGTACCGCTGTTGAAGGTAATGCTGATATACAGAAGAGATGACTCTTTGTGAACAGGTGGATTATCCTTAGGTACAAGGGCTGCAAAAGCGGATGAGAATGTATCTTCAAACGGCTTATTGCGATGTTCTGTTTTCTCCTTAATTACTGAGTGCCCATTCTTGTAGGCCCACTTCTTCATTAATCCATAATCTGTATGCATTGTTTTACACACCATACGCAAGGTGATTTTGGGATTGGTTTCTAATCCTTTAACGAACCGATTCCAAGTTAACTCATAACGAGTAAATGTTGTTTTAGTCATATTATACATCTGATTTTTTAACAAAGGTAATTCAGATGTTTAGAAACTACAATGTGAAATCGTGGAGACGCTTACATATATTCAAGTTCCCTGTACCGTCTAAACTGGTTGGTTACAGAATCAATGAATTAAAACTTGAAAATGAGTTCAATATAAAGATTATTTCACTCATAAGAGGAAAACGCTCGTTCAACGGTCTTGGAATTTCCATAATGGAACGTGGGGTTGAAAATACTTTTGCCGAAGATTATGAACTTCATCCCGAAGACGGACTTGTCTGCTATGGAGAATACTCGGCCTTTATCAGTTTCTGGAAATCAGTGAGATAGTGATAGTACATATCTCACTGACTACCGTATTCCTGTTTTATGAAAATTGTTTTATCTTATTACTTGTCTTGTACTTGTCTTTATCTTAATATCTTATCATTGTTTAATATCATTATTTTATATTTCTTTGATTGAGTGCCCTCTGATACCTTGCGGCGTTTCTGTTATGTTCATTCAGAGTCGCCGCAAAATTATGAGTACCTGAGAAGTCTTCCTTGGCGCACATGTAAATATAGTTATGCTTGGAGTAGTTAAGCACACTGTTAAGTCCGGTAATAGAAGGAATTCTTATAGGTCCGGGTGGTAATCCGGCATATTTGTACGTATTATACGGACTTTCAACTTCGAGATGCTTGAACAGGATTCTTTTCAGGCCAAAGTCCTGGAGGCTGAATTTTATGGTAGGGTCTGCCTGAAGAGGAATACCCTTTTTGAGACGGTTTATATAAAGTCCGGCAATGACCGGTTTCTCAGCATTGTTGGCTGTTTCCTCTTCTACGATAGAAGCCAATATACTAACCTCAACTGGTGTGATGCCTATTTCCTGAGCCTTTGCTGTACGGTCTTTATTCCAGAAGGACTTATATTCCTTACTCATTCTTTTTACAAAGCCTTCGGCAGTCATGTTCCAGTAAACCTCGTAGGTATTTGGAATAAACAAAGCCGGAACAGTGGCTTTGCTATATCCTAAAGAGTCGAGGAAACAACTGTCATTAAGCAGAGATGCAATACTTGCCGAATCTGCCATAATCTGTCTTGAAACATTCTTGGCAAGTTTTTCTATTGTCCTTACAGAAGGAACAATAAGTCTTACAGGAGTCTGATGTCCTGCCTGAAGCATTCTGAAAGCACTTATTGTTGTTGTCTGCGGACCTATCTTGTAGGCGCCGGTATAAATATTCCTGTCATACTCCTTTATTTTTGCAAGCATACGGAATCCTATCATACTTTTAGGCTTGAGAGTAGTTTCAACCTTATGGAAGACAGAATCTATGTTATCATTGCTGTCTATGTATATATATTTTTCAGAATCTACAGTAAAAGGCTTGCCCAGCAGCATATTATACAAGGCCAGTCCGCCAGCCAAAATCAAAACAGATAAAACCGATACAGATATTATGATAATTTTTCTCTTCATATTATATTATAAAATACGGCTGCAAAGATAAGCAAAATATATTACTTTGGAAAAATAAAAAAGCCGTCCGGAATACTACTGACATTTAGATATGTCCACGTATTCCGGACGGCTTGTTATTAAACTTATAAAGACTACAAACAAGATTATCAGACAGTGTTTGCTAAAATAATCCGTTTAGTCGACAAGCTTTCTGAATTTTCTGAAAATCTTTTCCTTAAGACTTGCATTAGGCTTAAAGTTGTCTGAGTTTTCCCACTTCTCGAGAGTCTGTTTCTCTTCTTTGTTCAATGTCTCAGGGATGTACACACTTACATTAACCAGCAAGTCACCAGTACCGGTTGACTGGCCGTATGAATTTATGTTAGGAAGTCCCTTGCCTCTCAAGCGTAAAACTTTTCCAGGCTGGGTACCCGGTTCAATCTTAATCTTGGCTCTTCCGTCTACTGTAGGAATTTCAACTGTAGTACCGAGAGCAGCCTGAGGTACACTAAGAAGAAGATTATAAATCAAATCCCATTCATCACGGATAAGTTCCGGATGCTTTTCTTCTTCGATGATAACAAGCAAGTCGCCCGCTACACCATTATGCTTTCCGGCATTACCCTTACCGTTGACAGTAAGCTGCATTCCTTCTGCTATACCGGCAGGGATTTTTACACTTACCACTTCTTCTCCATACACGATACCTTCACCGCCACATTCCTTACATTTATTTTTGATAATCTTACCTTCGCCGTTACACTGAGGACAAACGGTCTGAGTCTGCATCATACCGAAAATACTCTGCTGTGTTCTTGTAATACTACCGGTTCCGTGACATGTAGGACAAGTTTCCACACCTCCGTCACCTTCGGCACCGGTACCGTGGCAATGCGAGCAGGTTACATATTTCTTAACCTTGAATTTCTTTTCAACCCCTTCGGCAACCTCTTTCAGTGTAAGTTTAGCCTTTACACGCAAGTCGGAACCGCGGAATTTGCGCTGTCTGGTCTGAGAACCACCGCCTCCGAAACCGCTGAATCCGCCAAATCCGCCATGGCCTCCAAAGATATCACCAAACATAGAGAATATATCATCCATAGACATACCCTGTCCGCCGAAACCACCATAACCGCCACCGGCAGCTCCGCCCATACCTGCATGTCCAAACTGGTCGTATCTTGCACGTTTGTCAGGATTACTTAAAACTTCATAGGCTTCGGCAGCTTCCTTGAACTTTTCTTCAGCTTCCTTGTCGCCCGGATTCTTGTCAGGGTGATACTGTATAGCTTTTTTTCTGTATGCTTTCTTTATTTCATCAGCTGAGGCTGTTTTTTCAACGCCAAGCACCTCGTAATAATCTCTTTTTGTAGCCATAAATTACAACAGATTAAGTCGTTTGTAATATTAAGTCGTTTGTAGAATAGTTTATATTAATGCCTAAGTGCGCGTTGAAATTACTGAGCAACAACAACCTTAGCATGGCGTATAACCTTCTCGTTAAGTTTATAACCGGTCTGTACGCAGTCTAACACCTTACCTTTCTGTGCTTCTTCCGGAGCAGGTACAAGAGCAATTGCTTCGTGGAAGTCTGTATCGAAGTTTTCACCTACAGGTTCCATCTTAACCAGTCCTTCATGGTTAAGATTCTTAAGGAATTTCTGGTAAATAAGGTCGATACCTTCGTACATAGCCTTTACATCATCAGCCTTCTGCATATTCTGAAGTGCACGTTCAAGGTCATCGAGTATAGGAAGTACGGCAGAAATAGCTTTTTCACCACCATTCTTGATAAGTTCAGCTTTTTCCTTCAAAGTACGCTTGCGGTAATTGTCGAACTCGGCCGATAGTCGGAGATATTTATCCTTATAGTCTTCCAAAGCCTGTTTTGCCTCTTCAAGTTCCTTTGCCATCTTATCTTCAGCCGAAAGTTCTTCAGCTGCATTTCCGTTGTTAGTTTCACTGTTCGCTTCAGCCGAATTAGCTTCAGCAGAGTTTTCAGTGTTATTAGCATTTTCCTGAGCAACTTCTGCTTCCTGATTCTTCAATACTTCTTCTTCCGGAGTATGATTCTGATTTGTACTCATAATTTTATGTTGTTTTTTTTATTTATACGAAATGACATTTCTGACATCAGTATCTTTGCTGAAGTGGGCAAATTACAAATTACTTTCCACCATTCCGCATCTGTATAACTATAATACTGTATATCCTGTTGTATATACTTTATAACTGTAATATACTGTATATTCCGTTATATAGATGCATATATCGACAGCAGATACATCAAGTCAGATAATAAATTCCTTTTATTTATGTTTACCAATTACTTTGGACTACAACAAAAAATGTGCCCTATGGCAATATTTCTGTAAAACGGGTGCAAAAATACTAAAAATCTGTCATACTGACATAATAAATATATAAAAAGCATATAAGTCAGGCCGATAAGTCAGTTCCATGGTTGTATATTACCTGAATATTCAGTACCTTTGCACCATAAATTTCAGAATAACACATTCTATTGTAATTAAAACATATATAACATATATAAATAGGTATACAAAACAATGATTACAGTTTCAAACGTAGCCGTACAGTTCGGTAAAAGAGTGTTGTACAACGATGTGAACATGAAATTCACCAACGGAAACATCTATGGTGTCATAGGAGCCAACGGTGCCGGTAAGTCAACCTTCCTGAAGGTGATTTCAGGAGAACTTGATCCAACCAAAGGTAGTGTTACCCTTGGTCCGGGCGAGCGCCTTTCGGTATTGAGCCAGGACCACTTCAAGTTTGATGAACATACAGTACTCGACACAGTGCTGATGGGACACACCGTATTGTGGGACATAATGAAGCAGCGCGAAGAACTTTATGCCAAAGAGGAATTTACTGATGAAGACGGTATCCGTGCTGCCGAATTGGAAGAAAAATTTGCTGAGTTGGAAGGTTGGAATGCAGAAAGCGATGCTGCAATTCTATTAAGCGGATTAGGAATAAAGGAAGACAAGCATTACACACTCATGGGTGAGTTGAGCGGTAAGGAAAAAGTCCGCGTCATGCTTGCACAGGCCCTTTTCGGTAATCCAGACAATCTGTTGCTCGACGAGCCTACCAACGACCTCGATATGGAAACTGTAACATGGCTTGAAGAATATCTTTCAAACTTTGAACACACAGTGCTTGTAGTAAGCCACGACCGTCACTTCCTCGATTCTGTATGTACCCACACAGTGGATATTGACTTCGGAAAGGTTAATCTTTTTGCCGGTAACTACAGCTTCTGGTACGAATCAAGCCAGTTGGCACTTCGCCAGCAGCAGAACCAGAAAGCCAAGGCTGAAGAAAAGCGTAAGGAACTCGAAGAATTTATCCGCCGATTCTCTGCAAATGTTGCCAAGTCAAAACAGACAACAAGCCGCAAGAAGATGCTTGAAAAACTTAATGTGGATGAAATCAAGCCTTCATCACGTAAGTATCCGGGTATTATCTTCACTATGGACCGTGAACCGGGAAATCAGATTCTTGAAGTATCTGGCCTGAGAGCGGAAACAGAAGACGGAGTTGTGTTGTTCAACGATGTAAACTTCAATGTTGAGAAAGGCGACAAGATAGTATTCCTTAGCCGTGATCCTCGTGCCATGACCGCACTGTTCGAAATAATCAACGGCCACCGCAAGGCACAGGCAGGACATTACAACTGGGGTGTGACTATCACAACAGCTTATCTGCCACTCGACAACACTGATTATTTCAATGCCGACCTGAACCTTGTTGACTGGTTGAGCCAGTACGGCGAAGGAAATGAAGTATATATGAAAGGCTTCTTAGGACGTATGCTGTTCTCTGGAGAAGAAGTGCTTAAGAAAGTAAATGTATTGTCGGGAGGTGAGAAGATGCGCTGTATGATTGCACGTATGCAGTTGCGTAACGCCAACTGTCTTATCCTTGATACTCCTACCAACCATCTTGACCTGGAGTCAATACAGGCGTTCAACAATAATCTTAAGCAGTACAAGGGAAATGTTCTGTTTGCTTCACACGACCACGAGTTCATACAGACAGTAGCCAACAGAATTATTGAACTTACACCAAACGGCATCATTGACAAGATGATGGAATACGATGAATATATAACATCCGACCATATCAAGGAAATGCGTGCCCGTATGTATGGCGACAATTAAAGCAATTACAATTCTAAAACAAGTAAATATCCGTTAAGGTATTAATACCTTTCGGGTAATATATCTGTAAGGATATTAAGACTTTCTTGATATTAAAACCTTCCAGATATTAAAACCTTTCCGGATATTTAAAGAAAATAATAAATACAGTGGATTCCCGAATTACTTCAGGAACTCATTGCCGAATGATAGAGGGAGCAAGTCTTTTGTTCCCTCTAATTCGTATATATCAACCTTTCCACACAGCAGAATTTTCATAGGTTGCTTAAACCTCTGTTCAGTTTCCAGAAGTACCTGACGGCAAGCTCCACATGGAGGTATAGGACTGTCGAGAAAGCCGTTTTTATCTTTAGCAGCTATGGCCAAGGTCATTACAGGCTGGTCGGGATACTGCGAATTGGCATAAAAAAGAGTAGTTCTTTCGGCACATGTCCCCGAAGGATAAGCTGCGTTTTCTTGATTACTACCTGAAACAATCACTCCATTGGCAAGAAGAGCTGCCGCTCCAACAGCAAAGTGAGAGTATGGAGAATAACTTCTTTCTGTAGCTTTTTTAGCCTCGTCTACAATCTTCCTTTCATTTTCTCCAAGTTCATCATAATTCAGCACCTTAATTTTAATTTCAATATTGAATTCCTTCATAATGTATGGGTTTATATTGGTTAATGAAAAGTCTCATAAATGATATCGGCAAACACAGATAAATGATATCATCAAAAACTGATAAATGATATCATACTGTATGGCTATAACAAAAATAATAATTTTGAATCCATTTATCCAAATATTTCCCAAAGTTCCTTGTTGCCAAGTTTATTATTATCTAAGGTAATAAAAACAGCCCCGAAAAAATTTTTTTATAAAAGAATGGGGGAGACATAGGGGTTTTATATAAAGCCTGCGTTATAGCAGTGAAAGGAGTTGAGAAATCAACACAAACAATAAAATAAAACAGAATAAAAAATAGAAGTAATATAATTAAACAACAATTAAAAACGATTTGAATTATGAAAATGAAATTTTTTGCATTGTCAGTGTTAATGTTTGCAGGTGTGAATTTTGTAAGTGCTCAAAGCAAAACAAAGGATTTTATAGATAACGACAACAACAAACACGACATCAGAATAAGCGTAAGTGACGGTACAACACAAGGAAGCGTAGATATCCTCGGTATGGGAATTGAAGAAGCGATAACCGGCAGCAAGCGCACTGACAGCAAATACAGTATGGTTTACGGGCTTGGTTACAGATATTCTCTTAACCGATTCAGAATCGGTGCCGATTTGGGATTCGGTAATTCAAGCAGTAAACTTACTTTGGCAGGTCAGAACTCACCATCAATAAAGGAAAGCGATTTAAGATTCCTTGTACTTCCAACAGCTGAGTTTGTATACTTCAAGCGTCGTTTCGTTGAGCTGTATGGTACTGCAGCAGCCGGTGTGAGTTTCGACCGTCATAGTGAAAGTCCTCTGTCTGACGGAAAGCAGGCTAAGAGTGGAGCTCAGCAAGGATCAAGCAAGACAAATCTAACTACAGGTTTTGCATATCAGGTGAACCCGATAGCCCTTAGAGTTGGTAACAACCGTGTGGGTGGTTTTATAGAAGCAGGTCTCGGTCATAAAGGTTTCGTAAGTGCCGGTGTAAGCTTTAAATTCTAAATTTTTTAAACTCTGACAACAAAGATTTCCGGTCGGTATGGCGAGTATCAAGAGCTATACCGGACCGGAAATTTTTTTATTGTATGGGTGGTGTGAGGTTTGTATTGATATTGTATAGTGTTATATTGATATTACACGTTGGCGGAATTAATATTGTGTAGTGTTATATTGATACTGTATAGTATGTTTTTGTATGCATAATGTAATGCTTATAGTGCTTTTTGATAATTTCATGGATTTTGTTTATTGTCAGAATAGAGCGGATGCTTAATTGAATGATGGTTTATAGTTGATAAAATGATAATTTAAATTCTGAATAATGTTAAAATGACTATCCTTTTTGTTGTGTTTTGTCTTTAAAATGTGGGCGCATTTTATATAAAATGTGAGCATATTTTAATTAAAGCTTGGCCTTATTTTTATAAAGTGTCGAATAGCCCGATTTTCTTTTCCTTTTTTTATCCATTAGACATTGAATTTACCTTTGTTTTTGCATGTAATTTTTCTATTTCGATAGTTGTGATATACGTCTTTTGAGTGATAATATGGTGTGCTGGATGGTGCGCTTATGTGTATTATGACAGGTGTGTTGTGGCTGATTGTGGTACTTTGATACATTAATCTTTTATTTTGCGATAAAGTGTTATTGCTGAAGTGGCCTTAAAATCCAATTTTCAGGAATAAGTGGCGGGTTGTGGGTGAATTTGTGAATATCAGAGTTTATAAAAAACAAAATGTTAGAATGATAAAAAGAGAAGTTAAAAAGATATGAGAATGGTAATATAGTTATTGCATGAGTTTATTAATGAATTTTTATTATCTTTGTAGACATCAAGCTCTTCTACTGTTCTATTAGGCCTATTCATATGAGGATTTTTTAATAAATGTATGCACCTCAAATATACAACATTTTGTGCTTTGAGTACGGCAATAGACGATGAATCAAGTATGTAGGGCTTGATTTTTTATTGCACCGACATAAAAACAAAGATTTTTATGTAAGTTTGTGCTGAATGTTTTTACAAATCGGAACGTTTATGATAGAAAAGCAATATAATGAAGAGCCTGTTATAGATGAAGAGAATACCTCATCTGGTGAAGTTATTACTCAACCTTTCTCGCCAAATGATATTGAAATTTCTAATCCTCCTATGAATTTGGGAGACTTGATAGATATGATATCCTATGGATGGATTGATTTTAAAACAGAATATCAGAGGGAAGAAGATTTATGGAGTCCGGTAAAACAGAGCAGGCTAATAGAGTCGGCTTTGTTGGGGTTAAGGCTTCCTGCATTTTATTTTGAGGAGGTATCTAAGAAAAACTGGAAAATTATTGACGGGCTCCAAAGATGCTGTGCTATTCGTAATTATTGCGTGGAAGAATCCTTTGCGCTATGCGATTTGGAATTCCTCAATTTTAATGGACTTAAATACAGCGAATTGTTTTTTGAGTTGAAACGGGATATACGTATGCTGCCTATAACTGTGAATGTACTGAGTAAGGGAACGCCTGATAAGGTGAAATATATTTTGTTTAAGCGTTTGAATATGGGAGGTATAGAGCTTAAACCGCAGGAAATAAGAAATGCTGTCTTCCAAGGGAAGGCAATAGAACTTGTGAAAGAGATGGCTCATAATGATTGGTTTAGGAAAGCTACAGGATATATGATACCAACAAAAAGAATGCAGGATCAGGATTTCGTAACGCGTTTTATGGCTTTTTATTTGTTGGGATATGAAAATTATGAACCGGATCTGGATAATTTCATGAATACCTGTCTTGAAAAGATAAACGAAGGGATAATTTCTGACGACTCCATATCAAAAATGAAGATAGATTTCTCAAAGTCGATGATATTGGCTGAAGAGATATTCGGTGATGATGCTTTTCGTAAGAGAGAATCCGAAAATGATAAAAAAAGACCTATAAATAAAGCTTATTTTGAAGTTATTGCAGTGTCTTTTGCCAATCTTTCCGAGGGTGATTGTAACAGGCTTGTTGCAAATAAGAAATATTTTAAACAACTTCTCATGGATGAAATGAGAAATAATAAATCTTACAATAACTCATTTTCCGGTGGTACCGGACAAAGGGAAAGTGTGAGATTGCGTTTTACAAGATTTAATGAGATAATAGGAAAAGCATTGAAGTAAAAAACTTAAAAACTCTTTTATTATGATTACTAAATTAGAGATTTCAAATTTTAAGTCACATAAACACACTTGTATCAATCTTGGGTATCTGACAGTCCTTACAGGTGTAAATGGTTGTGGAAAGACCAGTGTTATACAGAGTTTGCTTTTGCTCAGACAGTCTTTTCTCAAAAACAGGCTTGCTTTGGGATTGGATTTGAATCAACCGCTGTGTAATATAGGTATAGCGCATGATGCTTTGTATCAGTTGGCTGACAATGGAATAATATCATTTGTCTTTAATACAGATAATAATGAGGAGTATGCTTTTGAATTTGATGCGGAGAAAGGATTAAAAGATTCATTTATCAGAAAACATAAATATAATGAAGAAGCAAGCAGGATAGAAAAGCTTGACAGTATATCTTTGTTTAATAATGATTTCCAATATATCAGTGCGTCAAGATGGGGTGGAAAAAGTGTGTTTCCGAAAGAGTCTTTTGCGGTAGAAGTTCAGAAACAAATCTCATTGTCTGAAGGACAAGGAGAGTTGGTTGCTCACTTTCTTGATAAATACGGCAGTGATAATGTCTTGAATTATTATGATTCCGAAGAACATGATTTAAGTCTGTTATCACAGGTTATTTATTGGGAACAGAAGATAAGTCCTAATGTTACTATAAATGTTGAGGCAGGTAGGGATAATAACTCTTTTACTATAGGATACGGGTTTGATGGTGAGGATGAACAAACAAAGCCTATTCGTGATTTACGAGCAGAAAATATAGGATTCGGAATATCTTATACCTTACCTGTTATTGTCGCGATATTATCAGCCAGACCGGGAGCTTTGATAATAATAGAGAATCCAGAAGCCCATTTACACCCTCAGGGGCAGTCAGAATTGGCAAGATTGATATCAAAGGCTGCCAGTTTTGGAGTTCAGGTTATTGTTGAGACTCATAGTGACCATATAATAAATGGTATTCAGATAGCCTGTAAGGAACATGACGAAGATGGTGGAAAAGGTATTGATAATAATATTGTCAGATTATATTCCTTCTATAGCAAGTTTAAGCATATGTCTAAGATAGAGGAAGTTATAATAAAGGCTGACGGGCTGTTGGAATCGCAGCCGAAAGGTTTTTTCGATCAGGCGGAAAATGATATGTATAAATTATACAATAGTTAAATCATGATTAATATATATTTTCATGTCATAGATCAGGTAACAACACTCATTTTGAAAAATCTGAGAGAACTGAGGAATCGGAATATTAAACTGTGGTTTAACAAATCTGATAATAAGGAAGCAATAAATTTCATTAAGGATAAGAGTCTTATTGAGTATAAAGGTGCTGATAATGATTTGATTTGTTATATGTGGAATATATCCGAATCAGAAACAGTTCCTTTGTTCAATAATGATGGCTTGTTTCATTTGGTTTCCCGATATACATCAGATAAAATAGAATTTGTATGTATTGATAGTAAAGAATATGCCAAGAACCAATTGGTATTATTTCAGGATGCAATACATAAAGAGGAATATCCAAAAGAATTTATAAAAGTTCCTTGTTATAAGGATTGGGACAGCCTATGGGAATATTTGGAAGATAAGCAACTCTTTCTTTTTTCATTGAAAGATACTACTAAATTTGAAAAATGTCCTTATACTGTTCAAGGAGCAACTGTATATAAGGAGAAAACTACAGGGCGATATTGGTATATGGATAATCTTCATAAAACGCACTATGAAGTTTTTGATCATCTTGGTAAAAAGCATATAGGTGAAGCTGGTCTTGATGGTGTGATAGATAAGACCAAAGCTGATACAGATAAAAAACCTATATTAAAAAATAGTTAGGAAGATGAAATTCAACTTTAAGATATAGGCCTATCAGACAGAAGCTGTGTATTGAAGTTATTAGTACGGTAATCATGGATACCAATTGTACGGCAATACTATAGATGACATTGCGCCAATCTTCTGTATCCTGTGCCATGAAAGAATAGAGAACATCCTTCTTTCCACCAAATATACGGCTCAATAATGATGAGATATAGTGAAACAAGCCGCTGACTGCAAAGAAGGGCATCAATGTGAGTATCTGAAATACCTGAAGATTTTTTATGCATTTATTGTAGGTTCGATTTTAAATCCGGAACTTGAGTTTTATTATCTTTGCGATATTGTAGATTATCACAAGTCAAAAGTAAATACCTGAAAAATGAGCAGTAGTTTTATAACAAATAAAGACAAATTCCTATCCGATATAATAAATGGTATTCTTCCCAAGACAAATGCGGTTGATATCTTAGTGGGATATTTTTATTATTCAGGTTATATTCAGTTATCAGAAAATCTTAAGGATAAGCTGATTAGGATTCTTGTAGGATTAGATGTTGATTTAAATATTCCTAAATGTATCACCGAAGTTGAAAATTTCAGAAAGGGATTTGTTTCTCGTAATATTATAAAAGAAGAATATTACAGACAGTTTATAAACCTGTTCAATAATTCAGACTTTCTTGATTCGGCTGAGAAGTTGAAACAGTTTGGTATGTTCTATAAAAAAATACAAGATGGAACATTGGAAATACGCAAGACACTCGACCCTTGCCATTCAAAGATGTATCTGTTCGCATACAATGATTTGATGAACGAAGGTGGAGAACTGCCTGGAGTTCTGATTACAGGTTCAAGTAATCTTTCTTATCAGGGATTGAAAGGCCGTTTGGAACTTAATGCCCGTTTTAATGACAAGCCAGATTATGAGGAAGGAAAAAAACTGTTTGATGAACTTTGGGACAGTTCTGTAGTTATTGCAAGCAAAGATAATCTTGATGAATGGAAAAACAAGGTTATGGAGCATACGTGGTATGAAAAGTTGTATTCCCCATATCTGATGTACGTCAGAGTATTGAAGGAATATTTCAATATACCTACATCCAATAATATTCTTACGCCACACGATATAACAGAGGGAAAATACTCAAATCTTAAGTATCAGACAGATGCTGTTCAGATGGCTCTTAATGCTTTGAACAATCATAATGGTGCTATAGTGGCAGATGTGGTAGGATTGGGTAAGAGTGTCATAGCATCTACCATAGCCCGTAATCTGAAATTAAGGACGATTGTAATTTGTCCGCCACATCTTTACAAGCAATGGGAAGGGTATAAGGATGAATTTGGATTCACTGCAACGGTATTCAGTACCGGAAAAATAGAAGATGCTCTGTTACATTATCAGGAACTTGTAAAAGTTGACGAACAGTTCCTTATAATCATTGACGAGGCCCACCGTTTCCGCAATGAATACACTCAGGATTATGCTATGCTGCATAACCTGTGTTCAGGCAACAAGGTTTTGTTATTGACAGCCACACCGTTCAATAACCAGCCTGACGATATTTACGCTCTGATAAAACTGTTCCAAATACCTACAAAATCAACCCTTAAAACAGTAGAAAATTTAGGGGCATCATTCAAGGAACTGATAGATAAATATAAGACATTACGTGATGACCAAAGGAACGGAAAAACATCAGAAACCGAAGTAAAGGCAGAAGTAAGCAATATTGCAAAGAAGATACGTTCCATTATAAGCCCTTTGGTAGTGCGTCGTTCCAGACTTGATTTACAGGATATTCCTGAATATGCCGATGACTTGAAACAGCAGAATATACAGCTCGTACTGCCCAATGACCCGGAAGAACTGGAATATGATTTGAGCGGTTGGGAAGGACTATATCGTTCTACACTTGAAAGAATCAGCCCATCAAAAAAACATAATGATACCATCTATCATTTCAAGGCTGCACGCTATTCTCCGGTATCGTATATACATGAAGATTTGCAGAATATATTGACAAAAGAACTTGAAGAAAAGACTGGAGTAAAGTTCAATCTTTTATTAGGACGACAGGTTAATATAGCAAAATTCATGCGCCGCTTGCTTGTAGCACGTTTTGAAAGTTCTGTAGCTGCATTCCGTATTTCACTCGACTATATGATAAAGTCGTCCGAGCATCTATTGCGATGGATTGAAAAGAGAAATAAGATTCCGGTATTCAAGAAAGGAAACCTTCCTGATGTGGAAACATTTTATGATTCAAGCGGGGACGGTATGGAAGAAATAGAAGAACTCTTTGAGAAATACGAATCGAGAGGGTTCTTTGAAATAGATATGAAATATATAAAAAATGAGTTTGTTGTTGATGTTGAAGCTGATATCCGTTTGTTACAGAATCTCCGTGAGGAGTGGTTTGGGAAGGAGAATATTATCAAGTTCGATCCAAAGCTTGATTCTTTTGTAAATATTATACGTGAGAAGATAGAAAAAGAGCCGGACAGAAAGCTGATAGTATTTTCAGAGTATGCCGATACTGTCAACTATCTTGGTGAGGAACTTATAAAAGCAGGGTTGCCTGTTATGAAATATACATCGGCAGACGCTACTCCAGCCAATAAAGATATTATCAGGGCAAATTTCGATGCCGGATTTAAACAGGCATTACAGCAGAATGACTACCATATTCTTGTTGCCACAGATGCCATATCCGAAGGTTATAACCTCCACCGTGCCGGAGCGATATTCAATTACGATATACCATATAACCCAACCCGCGTCATACAGCGAATAGGGCGAATAAACCGTATAAACAAGAAAGTTTTCAATGAGCTCTACATCTATAATTATTTCCCTACAGTTGTGGGCGAAGCCGAGACAAGAACCAAGGAAATATCAACCCTTAAAATGGCAATGATACATGCCATAATGGGTGAAGATACCAAGGCCCTGACAAAGGAAGAAGAAGTGAAGGCATTTTTCAAGGAACGCTACCGCAAAGAGTTTGCCCGAAGTGAAGAAGCCTCATGGGACACGCCTTACAGGAAACTGATAAACTCTCTGAAAGGAACCAGAGATTATGATGCTGCAATGGATATGCCACATCGTGCCCGTACAGCGAGAACCATAGAAAAACCTAAGAAAGGAGTTTTGATGTTTGGCAGAAAAGGCGATGATTTCGTTTTCAAGATAGGTGATACAGTAAATCCTCCGTTCATGATTTCGGCAGAAGAAGCCATTTCACTGTTTGAGGCTGATATCAACGAGGAGCCTGTGGATTTGAGCAAGGATTTTGACTATGTTTATCAGAAAGTCAAATCATCACTTTTTAGTAGCGATGTAAAGGGCAGAAACGAAAAAGACCAGAAAAACGCACTGGCTAAAATAAAGGTACTGATGAACAGACAGGCATTACCGAAAGACTATCTTCAGGATTTGATGCATGTGATTGAAGCTGACGCTTTGTCCGGATATGAAATAAGATTTATCAACCAGCTTGTAGTAAAGGATGCAGAGAAACTCATAAAGAAAATCCCGATAGATTATATTGAACGTATAATCAATACTCAGAATAGGGTTGGTGATGGTGATGAAACATTGATTTTAAGTGAAGAACTACAATAAAAGACTACTGATGGAAAGCAATATAATTTTATATACAAGCAATAATGGTGATGTAAGTATTCAGGTGCAATATGAGGATGGAACATTCTGGCTTACTCAAAAAAGAATGGCGGAATTGTTTGGTGTTAATGTCAATACTATAAATTATCATCTTAAAGAATTATATAATAGTGCTGAAATACAGGAAGATCGAACTGTTCGAAAAATTCGAATAGTTCAAAAAGAAGGTAAAAGAGACGTTGAGCGTGAAGTAACCTTCTATCATCTTGATGCAATAATTGCAGTAGGGTATAAAGTCAACTCAGCCGAGGCAGTACAATTCAGACAGTGGGCGACAAAGACTCTTAATGAGTTTATCACTAAAGGATATGTATTAGATAAGGACAGACTGAAACAAGGCACTCAGTTTGGTCATGATTATTTTAAGGAACTGCTTGAGGATATTCGTGAGATTCGTGCGAGCGAACGTCGTTTTTATCAGAAAATAACTGATATATATGCTTTATCTATAGACTATGATAAAGATGCGCCTGAAACAAAACAGTTTTTTGCAACAGTGCAGAACAAACTTCATTGGGCCATTTCCGGGAAGACAGCAGCCGAAATAATATATTATACCGCTGATGCTGAAAAGCCACACATGGGACTGACTACATGGCGACATGCACCTGATGGAAAGATAATGAAGTCTGATGTAAGTATAGCTAAGAATTATTTGGATGAGAAGCACCTCAAAGCCATAAACAGACTTGTATCTGCCTATCTTGATTTGGCTGAAGACCGTGCAGAGCAGGAAATCCCTACTACTATGAAGGAATGGAGTAAAATACTTGACGGATTCCTCACAGTAGCAGGTCGTCCGTTGCTTGAAGGACCCGGAAGTATTTCAGCCTTGGAGGCAAAACTAAAAGCTGAACGTGAGTATGAAGTATTCCGTAAGAGACAGGACATAGAGTACGTTTCAGACTTTGATAGAGAGATTAAACGTTTAAAAGGAGAATAACCTTATAATTAAAAAAGGAAATTATTTAGTTATGGAATTTAATAAAGCATATAACAGACTGGATTTTGTAAAGTTTTTGCAGAACAGTTTTCTGCCTAATGATTATGTCCCATCTGAGGAAGAAGTCTTATTTAGCACCCAGATGAAATATTCCACAAAGGCGGTGAAATTAGGAACATGTGAATCACTTGATTTGGTAGTATATGAAGTAAAACACAGATCAAAAAACGATGCACGTGTTTCACTTTCCAAAGAGGCTTTCAGAATGCTTGCAGATGAAATGAAAGACAGGGCATTGGTAGTATTCGTACCGGAAGACAGCTATGCCAATTATCGTTTTTCATTTATAGAGATAACACTTGAAGCAAAGGATGATTCTTCTAAAGTATCATACAATTATAGTAATCCACGCAGATACAGTTATTTCTTAGGTGAAGGAATAGCTTATTATACGCCAAACAAATATCTGAATGAAAAAGGCAGAGTGGTAAGTCAGGAAGACTTGTTAAGCCGTTTTTCAGTGGAAGTTCTGACTAAAGAGTTTTATCAGGAACTTAGCGACTGGTACGCTTGGGCTATCAAGATTATACGTTTCCCAAATGATCTGAGTAAGAAAGTTGAGGAGCGCAAGAAAACAGAAGCGTCAAATGAAAATGAAAAGAAAAATGATAAATATAATAATGAGGGTACAATTCGTCTCATTACACGATTGATATTTGTCTGGTTTCTGAAACAGCGTCACCTCATACCGGATGAATTCTTTGATGAAAAATATATAGCAGCAAATCTTATTAAAGATTTCAATCCATATAAAATAGAAGGATTGATGCATGATAAAGGTGAAGTTAAATATTATACAGCCATTTTGCAGAATCTGTTTTTTGCAATGCTGAATAGTCCTATAACAGCAGATGGAAGTAAAGAATTGACAGAGCGTCATTTTCGTAAACTGAATGAACAGGGAAAACCTGACCGTTCTGATTATGATAATAATAAGTTGATGCGTTATGAGTCTTATTTCACTAATCCGCAATTATTCGTAGAATTAGCCAACAAGACTGTGCCGTTTTTGAATGGAGGTTTGTTTGATTGTCTTGACGATAAAGATAATGGGATATATTTTGATGGATTTAGTGATAGTGAGAAATCTGTTAAATTATTAAATATACCAGATTTCTTATTCTTTATTTCTGAGGAGAATGTGGATTTGTCAGTATGGTATAATGATAAAAGAAAGAAAAGGGTTAAGGTTAGAGGATTGATAAATATCCTTAAGCGTTATAACTTTACTGTAGAAGAAAATACTCCTTTCGATAAGGAAGTTTCACTTGATCCAGAATTGCTTGGTAAGGTTTTTGAAAATCTTTTGGCATCATATAACCCCGAAACCCAGACTACAGCACGTAAGCAGACTGGTTCGTTCTATACCCCACGTGAGATAGTGCAATACATGGTGGATGAAAGTATAGTAGCACACCTTAAACGTACTGTAGGTGAAGAACTTGAACCACAATGCCGTCAGCTAATGCAATATTCTGATGAAGAAGTAGAACTCTCTTCCGAACAGCGTAAAAGCATTATGCAGTCATTGTATAACTGCAAGATACTTGACCCTGCTTGTGGTTCCGGTGCTTTCCCTATGGGAATACTGCAACAGATGGTACATATCCTTAACCGCATAGACCCTAGTAATGATATTTGGAAGACCATGATGAGGAATATTGCTATCGAGAGAACTTCTGAAGCTTATATGACTGCTTCAGATGAGGAACGTAATGAGATTATTAATGATATTGAACGTAGTTTTGATGAAAGCATAAACCGTCCTGATTATGCACGTAAGTTATATTTGATAGAGAATTGTATATATGGAGTTGATATACAGCCTATAGCTATTCAGATAAGCAAGTTACGTTTCTTTATATCGTTGGTCGTTGATCAGAAAACCAATACAAATCCCAAAGATAATTTCGGTATTCGTCCACTTCCGAATCTTGAAGCAAAGTTTGTTGCGGCCAATACTCTTATAGGATTGCAGAAAAAATATGCATATCTGTTTGATAGTGAAGTAATAAAAGCAAAGGAAAATGAATTGAAGATTGCCAAACATAAGATATTTGGAGCAAAGACAGTCCGTACAAAACGTAAATATCGCCAAATAGTAAATGATTTACGTCTTGAAATAGCCACTATGTTAAAAGAAGACGGGGCTGTAGGAAATGATGAGGCAAGAGAATTGGCCTCATGGGATATGTTCGATCAAAACTCATCATCGCCTTTCTTTGATCCTGAATGGATGTTCGGGGTGAAGGGTGGTTTTGATATTGTAATTGGTAATCCGCCGTATTTACGTATTCAAGGAATCAGAAATGATAATCCTCAGTTTGCAGACTATTTGGTTGATAATTATAAGACGGCAACAGGTAAGTTTGACTTATATGTTGCTTTTATAGAGAAAGGATACAGAATATGTAGAAAACGAGGTATTCTAAATTTTGTCATGCCTACTAAATGGACTAATTCTGATTATGGAGAAGGAGTGCGTTCTTTTTGTTTGGAGGAAAAACCATATATGAGAATAATTAATTTTTCTTCATATCAAGTTTTTAACGCATCTACATATACAGGAATTCAATGGTTTATAAAGAATGAACATCCCGTTTTAGATTATATTCAATTGTCTTGTGATATAAATACTCCAGAAAAATTAGAAGTCTTTCTTAGGGGTATAAATAATGATAGTTATACTGCTTATACCTTTACAGAATTTTCATCAAAACCTTGGAAATTGACTTCTGATAGTATGTCTTCTGATATTATTTCAAAAATATCAGTACATCCGCAATTAAATACTATTTTGAATTGCATTAGTCAAGGAGTTGTTACTGTTGGGGATGATATATTT
This sequence comes from Phocaeicola sp., assembly GCA_034094155.1. GTDB lineage: Bacteria > Bacteroidota > Bacteroidia > Bacteroidales > Bacteroidaceae > Phocaeicola. Next base: position 6,068 of record JAXEBI010000110.1, on the reverse strand, counting down.
GTAATGAAAGGTGAAATCATAGGTGATTATTTTGAAGGATATTCAGAGAAAAAAAGTAAAAGGGTGTGTATAGAGTCAGAGTTGATGAGACCTTTGTTGAAAGGGGAGGATGTTAAACGTTATACACAACCTAAAAATACATATTTTGTACTTTACCCTCATCATATTATTGATGGTAGAACTGTTCCATATACAGAAAATGAGATGCAAACTTTATTTCCTAAAGCATATTCATATCTTTTGTCGTTTAAAGCAGAATTAGTTACTAAGAAAATTAAATATAAAACAAACCTCACATATTGGTATAGCCTGCATCGTTCAAGGGATATTGAAATGTTTAAAAGTAAGAAAATACTCACTCCTGAAATATCATTAGGATGTAATATGTCTTTGGATGAAAATGGATTTTATCACAATACTCAAATATATACTTTACAACCTAATGAATGTTACGAAAAATATATAAATGTTATATTAGGAATTTTGAATTCAAAATTATTTTGGTTTTATATATCTAATATAGGAAATGTTTTACGTGGAGGTTTTTTTAGATTTAAAACTAAATATATAGAAGGTTTTCCAGTTCCAAACTTAAATAAGTCAAATGAAAATATTGTAAAATCTATAAATATGCTGGTGGATCGAATATTATACTGTAAAAAGAAAAATCCTAACATTGATACTTCGATGGAAGAAAATGAAATAGACTCTTTAGTGTATCATCTTTATGATCTCACTTATGATGAGGTTAAAATAATTGATCCGAAAATTCCAATAAAAAGAGATACTTATTAGTAAAAGATATGAGTAAGGATATAAATTTAGATAAGAAACTCGAATACAAAGGATATTGGTATTTACCGTCAACACCAAATGTAAAAGTTGCTGGAATTCTTACTTATTATCCTAATGAGAAGATTATATTAGAACTAATAGGTAGTTTTGATGGTGATATTTTTGATAATAATCAAGAAAATATTATATATGGGAATACATCTGACGCAAAAGCTATCACGTTGATAAAATGTTCTAAATACTCTTCTTTGAATTTTAGTGCAGGTTTTCCAATTGTCAGATATAAATGTGATTATTTGTTAATAGGTAAGCATATTGTTGGATTGGATGAAAAGAGACAATATTCTGCAAATATTAGAATTCCAGAGTTAAGCTATTGGTGTCATCCAGAAGCTTTACAGACATGCCTGTCATTTGACAAGGATAGTAAGCAGGTTAGCCAAATCAGTATTTCATTTCATACAAAACATGAAAGTAATAAAGATATAATTTGTAATGCTCAAGTTAATGATAATACATCAATAATATTAATGAAAGGGATTGATTATACAGGTATTTCTCTTACTCCTCAGATTGAACAATATACTTACATAAAAATATTGAAACGAAATAAGTCTTCTATTATAGATTTGCTTGCGGATATTCGTACATTTGAATATTTTTTGACATTTGCAACTTTTAATATTGTTAAATCTTCTGATATTACAATTTTTGAAAAAGAAACAGATAAACAAGAAGACGAGGAAAGCCAGTATACTATTATTAATTTAATTCACCCGTTTACTGAGAGGAAGAGTATTAATAACGATTATAGAATTCATTATTATCTTTTCAACTATATATCAATAAAAGATTTTTATGCAGAAATGTTAAAAAAATGGTATAATATTCCTGATGACTTATATCCAATAAGGTCTCATCTGATAAATAGTATAAAGAAACAAGAATTATATAGTAGTGTAGATTTCTTGATTATCATACAAGCTATTGAGGGATTTTGGTGGAGGTTTAGGGATGAGTCTTTTCGTAAGAAAAAATCTATACCAACAACAAGCAAGACATCATTAAAATCATTATTAAATGAATTAATTGCAGAGTTTAAAGATATAGAATTAATAGCTATTGCTAATATAAATGTTGCTGCAGTGGTTGATTCCCGACATTATTATTCTCATTTTTTACCTAAGAGTAATAAACCTAAAACATTGGATGGTATAGAATTATTGAATGAGTCAAGAAAAATTAGGGTTTTACTTATATGTTGCATATTGTCTTTTATTGGAATTAAGAATCATCAGATTAATACTATTTTTAAGAAAAGTAATTTGAAGTTTTTTTAGATGATTGAATATGAGTTATTTTAATGAAATTTTAAACTCATAGATAAATATAAAATTGTATAGTTATTGTAAATAATGATTATATTATGAGTAGATTAAGTAAATTATATCAGACAATGGATAACCTAAAAGAATTAGGATTATCTATAAATGAAGACCTTATACAAGAAGCTAACGAACTAGAAGAAGAAATAATTAAAAAAGAAATTCTTCCAGTGTTAAGCAAAACTATAGAACCAGCCTTGCAACCTGTACAGAGGGAACTTGTATTGGTTGTAGATTATGTGCCTGGAAAACCGTTAAGTGTGCATCTAAGCCGTAAACGTAACTTTACTGCAGAAATTGATGCTAAAGAAATTCTTCCTGACCCAGAGGTGGAACACAAAGAAATTGGGAAAACTGGTCCTAAAGTAGTAAAGCTGCCAGTTACAAGATTGAAGATTACATTTTCTGATGGAACGGTTATACAAGAAAGAAATGCAGCAGAAACTTTGGTAGCATTTGTTCTTAAGGTCGGAGTAGAACGTGTACGCTCTTTGGGGTTGAAACAATGTAAGATTCCTTTGGTATCCAATACTATTGATAAGAAATATGGGGATAAACAGAAACCTTTGGGAAATGGGTGGTTTCTTATGACGAATACAAGCACTAAATCTAAGCTCAAGGATATTGAGTCTATTGCAAAGGCGTTTAATATCAGAATAAAGGTGGATATTATTTGAAAACAATAAAAACAAATATCATGGATTTTAGTAAATATAATACAATTCAACAAATTGAAACTTTAATAAGTTTTCATAAAGATCAGGGATTAGAAATTCCGGATGTATTATTAAAAAAATATGAAGAACTTTTGGAAGGTTCAAGTTCTATTTATAAGCATTTTTGTACTAATATACACTACAGTGATGAATTAAAGGAATGTATTGAATCTACTGTAGAACATTTATTTGAGGATGGAGAGAAAGCTAAAAAACCAGGATTATTATTAGGAAAAATTCAATGTGGAAAAACCAGAGCTTTTGTTGGCGTTATAGGATTGGCTTTTGATAGAGGAATTGATGTTTGTGTGGTATTTACTAAAGGTACGAATGCGCTTATTTCTCAAACTGTTAATCGATTAAAATATGATTTCCGTGATTTTAGTAGAAACTGTGATAGAAAAGACTGTAACACTGTTGCGGTGTATGATATAATGAAAAAAAGGAATGGGTTGGGAGTTCAACTTATTAATGGTCAGAAAAATATTATTGTTTGTAAGAAAGAACATTCAAATATAAAAATTTTAATTGATGTATTTCAGAATAAGTCACCTTTATTAAAAGACAAAAAAGTTTTGATTGTTGATGATGAAGCTGATTTTGTAACACGTTCATTTAGAACGAAAAATAATACTGTTAGCCAAGGAACTGTAGGTAGCTTGATTGACAAGTTCATTGATAGACTGAACTACTGTAGATATTTACAGGTAACAGCAACGCCTTACTCTTTATATTTGCAACCAGACTGTTCAGTACAAGTTGAAAATGGTTGTGTAAAGCCTTTTAAACCAAGATTTACAACATTGGTGCCTATACATGATAAATATATAGGTGGAAAAGAGTATTTTATAGACTCCAACGACAGTTCTTCCATGTATTCTAATATATTCCATAGTGTAGGGGATGATTGTTTAGATAGAATGTTATTTAAGAATAAGCATAATCGTATTCTCAACAATATAACTTCCACACCTCTTATGCAAGATTTGCGTTGGGCTTTGATGAGCTATTTTGTAGCTTCTGCAATAAGACAAATTCAGGAGTTGGAAGAAAATCCCCAAAAGGTTTATACTACAAGTTTTGTAATGCATATCAGTACAGATACAGAAAGTCATAGCTGGCAATATGAGTTGGTTACATATCTTATAGAGAAATGGAAAAGTGACTTGAATTCCATAAAATCACTGTTTTCTTTAGTATATGATGATTTTAAAGACTCTATTCAGAAAGGAATTGAGCAAAAACTTATTACAGTGTCAATTCCAAAGATTGAAAGTGTATGGGAAAAGGTAAAAGACAATTTTGTTAATTCCAAATACAATGTTCAGGTTGTTAATTCGGATGAAAATGTCAATGATTTATTGGACGAGAATGGTCAATTGGAACTTGAATATGATTTGAACATTTTTATTGGTGGATTAATACTGGATAGAGGAATAACGATAGAACACATGCTTGGTTTTATGTATGGAAGAAGACCGCAAAAGGGACAGCAGGATACTGTTCTTCAGCACTGTAGAATGTATGGTAATCGCTCAAAAGAGGATATGGCTGTAACGCGATTACATACGACGTTTTCTCTACATAACATTATGGCAAGGATAAATGAAATGGATGATCAGTTGAGAGATTGGTTTATAAATTCTAAAGATGATGATAGGTCTGCTGTATTTATAACTCTGTCGCCACAAAAGAATATTATTCCTTGTAATTCCGGAAAGTTGGCAATCTCTAATTTGACAACAATAAAACCATTTAAACGTATAACCACTTCTGGTTTTCAAACAGATTCGAATACTGCAATCAAAGGTACTATTTCTGATATTGATAATATTCTAACTACACAAAAGAACTATATAAAAGATAATGTTTTTGAAATAGATATTGATGTTGTTGTAGAGATTCTTCAAAAAATTAGAACTACTTATATTTATAATAGAGCAATAGATGAAAATTTAGAATATGAGTGGGATGTTGCTGAAATGATAGGATGTATTAAATATGCAACAAAAAATGGAGATGGCAAAATGTATTGTTTGCATCGTACTAATCGTGAAATGAGTAGGAAAAGAGCAAATGGTAATTTCGTAGATGCTCCAGAAGATGGTAATAAAGATACTCCTTTAGTTCGTTCTGCCGCAACAGTGAAACCAGTAATCATTTTCCTTAAACAGAATGGTAGAGAAGATAAAGGATGGAGAAATGCTGAATTTTATTGGCCAGTATTGAGGATGCCATTAAATATTGCTCCTGCAGTATTTTCTTCAAGTAATCCTATGTCTGATTGAAAATTCTGCTTGTAGAAGTTATAATATATAAAACTGCAAGCAATTGTTATTTAATACCTAATTTGAATTCTATTTGCGCAAATAGATATTTTATTTGTAAAAATTTTGTTAAAGCTTTTCTTTATAACTATGGTTTTCATACTTAACTAACGTGAGTTCGATATAAGATCAAAAGATAGCAAGTTGTCCGTCATTGACAAAGTTTATGTCAATGGCGGGCTTCTTTTCAAAAAAGCAGTATGCTGCTATAGCCGACAAAGAATTGGCTACAAAATTATTGAATGAACGATGTCTGGAGTGTTCTATCTGTGCAATGTTCTTCAGCTCGTCATTGACTGTTTCAATCAAGGCTCTTTTTCTGAGCAGAATCTTGTCGGAAATACTCATCAGTGAATTCTTCATATTGTTTTTTACTTTAGTGACAAGCTGTATACCATTAAGGAAAAGGTTCTCAAACAGAGCCTGACCGATATATCCTTTGTCTGCACATAATTTTCCTTTGATGTTCTCCAGAAACTTACCTTGCTTCAACGGTTCCCGGTCATCCACGTTTCCTGGCGTGAACATAAAATTGAGAATCTCCCCCTTGTCATTGATTATCAGATGCAGCTTGAACCCGAAGAACCATCCCATAGAACATTTTCCACGTTCGGCAAGTCCTTCAAATGTCTTGTGAATAAGGATTCTTTGGTTACGGCATACACGTAAAGGAGTGGAGTCGACAAAACTGATACCGGTACAGGTACCCAGCAGTACTTTCTTGATGAAGATGGTCATGATAAGCAATACTTCCTTCTCCAATTCCACAAAACGGTTATAGGAAACCTGACGAGGGAAAAGGTGTTTTAGATGTTTGCAGACATATTCCTTGTAGTAATGCTTGA
>JAXEBI010000109.1:0-9788 GCA_034094155.1 Phocaeicola sp. | reverse complement strand
TAATACCTACTTTATCTAATTCTTATATAGAATTTATCTTACAATATGATAATGAAAGATTGTAATATCAAATAATAAGAGTGCTTTTTGTTTAGCATTTTCAACATTAAAATCTATTCGGGAAATTTTTACGTTATTTCGTAGTCGATTTTTAGATAATTAGATAGTATCGTTATGCTAAATTATTCATTAGAATCTATTTGAATATTTAATAAGTATTAATCTTGAAAGTGTGACTTATAATAGATTAGATAACAAATTTACTAACAATTAAATTTTTATGGAAATGGAAAAAATTTATGTATCTCCGGTAGTTGAAATTCTGGAAGTAGAAGTTGAAAAAGGCTTTGAAGGCAGTATCTCTTTGGGCGGTGGCGATTATGAAGGTCTATAAACAAAGCCGTATTACAAATTCAGAAATTAGAAAAAACAATTATTAAACTCTAACAAAATGGAAACAAAACATTTATTATTTACCATGGCGCTTGCCGGCGCTTTTTCGGCTTGTAATAATGAGTTCGTTGTTGAAGAAAATATCAGCAATTCTCAGACTCCAGCAGGTCAGGAAAGACCAACTGTTTCTAATCCAACATTGAATGTTGAAGGAGCAGATTCACGTGTTTCATATGATGGCTCATTTAAATTTGAAAAGGGCGATGTTATAGGCGCTTTGTTGATGGACGAAAACAATACAGGCGTTCGTTACGGTTCAACAACCAGTACAGATGAGTGGAAAAAACTTACATGGCTTGAAAGATATCATTTGGTAGATTATATTCATACTGATTATCCTTTTGTATATGATGGAAGCAAATTCAATGCAAATTGCAACATGCTTGAAGGTAACTACTTCCTAATCTATCCGTATACTTGTCAGGCTGGTAACCGTCAGGTTAAAATTGATTTTGCTGATCAGACACAGATAGGTCAGGATGAAGAAGCAAGAAAGAAATTTGTTGCTAAACATCAGCGTTTCGTTGGATATGCACAATTGAAAGCAGGTGAGGGTGCGTCAGACTTTACTGCGCAGTTGCAGCCAATTCTTGCTCCAGTTCGCTTCGGTATTAAGAGCGAAGGTAACGTAGGAAAAGATTTGCATATTACTAAAGTTGTTGTTACTAATGGCGATTTGAAGAGTACCCTAACAGTTGATCCAACTCGTGCACAATATGGCGAAAAAGGTAAATGGAATCTAAAAAAAGAATATGTTGATGAAGTTGATAATCAGAATCACACAAATGATGCTGGTGATATCTACCACTTCAACTATGTAAACTTTTTGGCTAACCAGAATTGTACATCAAGCTATATTGGGGCTGAAGAGTTGTATAAAAATGAAAGATTTGGTAGCGAATTGGCAGAAGACTACGTATACAATGTCGCTGATGGTAATGTAGGTTCTATTTCAGATGATAGAGAAGCTCGTGTTAAGAGTGGTAAATACTATTGGGATGATGCTGTTCGTTCTACAGTAGTTCCTATGGACGAAATAAATAATCCTGAATATGACACTCGTTATGTAGAAGTTAAGACTTGGGAAAGCGATGCAACTCCATACTTGACATTGAAATCAAACGAAACAGTTGAAGTTATCATGATGTTGCCTGCTATTGATACAAGAAAAACAGGTAAAGGCTTGAACTTGACTATTTATACTCAGGAAGGTATTGTTAAGGATATCGACCTTTCTAAACGTCATAATGGAGAACGTTATGATGTTATTACAACTGGTACTCTTACACATATTGATCCTGTCAATAAGAATATCCCACGTGTTGAAGTAATACTTGATAATCCAGATATTATTGCTAATCCTGAAACTGTTGCTATTAATAATGGTAATGACTTGTTGCAGATTGTAAAATGGATTAACTCTAACCCACAGCAGACTGGTGACAAGGAAACTAAATTAAGTCTTATTAACGATATTGTTATTACAGATGAAATTGCTGCTGAGATTGAAAAACTAAGAGAAAATTATGTTCTTACAATTGAAAATACATATGTAGAGGACAGAGAAGGTAACAATCTTAAGATTAACACTTCTAAAGAACATGCAAATGTATTGGAACATATGAATATTAGTTCTAAAATTACAGTTGAAGTAATGCCTGGAGCTGTATTGAATATGACTGACAAGTCTTACAATATTGCACATGAAGATAATACATGGGGTGGTCAAGGAGTTCTTAATATTGAAGTTGCCCAGGGTGGTCTTTTGAATATTGACAGTAATGATAAGCACACTATCCAAGGTGGTGCTAATTCAAATGGACAGCCAATGCCTGAGCGTACTGAAGTAAGACTTCATAATATGGGTACAGTAGAAATTTACAATGATACTAAGGTAGTTGGTTTCTATTTCGTAAATGAAGGTGAATTTAATGTGAGAGCCGGTTCTGAGTTCTTCTTTGCAAAGAAAGGTTCAGGTTTTGACAATCAACATAGCCAGAATACAATCAGAGGTACAATTAATGTTGATAAGGGTGCTCAAATCTCTGGTTCAACAATGAATTGCTTTGAAAACTACGGAACTATAAACAATGCCGGTAAGATTACAAATATCAAGAACTATGCAAACCGTGACAACAAGAAACCTGGTTTGATTAATATCTTGAATGACGAAGCTTACACTGACTTGTCTGAAATGACTGGTATGGTTGATTATAACACTCATTTGACTGGTGTTCATTTTAATAATACAATTAATAATAATAATAAACCATCTGATGATGCTATATTCAAGTATACTCATGCAGACGATACCTCAATTGGAACTTCAGCTTTGAAAGGTGCTTGGGTTACTGATGCTGACATTGTTAAAGGATATATTATAACAGACTTTGATGGTGATACTTACATCAAAAACTTAGTGATGGAAGATGGTACTTATATTACTAATTGGAGATCTTCTAATGTATATCCTTTCATCAAAACTATTTTTAGATTTAACAAACAAGGTGGTTTCTTAACATTGAAGGATAATACAACAATAGAAAACGTTCAATTCTTTAATGTAACAAATGAAGATGAAAACATATTATTGGAAGGTAGAGGTATTATGTTTAAAGGAACAATAGATTTCAATGACATTAATACTGGTTATTCTAATATTTGGATGGATGAAGCTGAACTTACTGTTAACAATGGCTGCACTGTACGTGCAAAAGATTTGAAAGCAGTTGATGAACATGCTAGTCAGATTTATAACTATGGTATAATATATGCTAAGAGCTGTGTTAATGAAATTACAATTTCAATTAATAAGCCAATTTTGAAATAGTATTTCAATTTAATAACAAAAGAGGGTATGTCAATGACATGCCCTCTTTTTGTATTTTAGGCATGAGTATTTGTAAACTTGTATAAGTATTAATGAAATCTTATGACGGGAGAAATACAACCAATACAAGGTGTCTATATTGAGATGAAATCTGAAATATGTTAGTGATAAACATCCTGTCAGCTGGACAGAAACTTCATACAAGTAATAAAGATGTAGATACCACTGCAAAGCAAGTAATGTCCTATCGCAATTAGGAACATTCAATATAAAAGGATCATATATAAGGTGGAAAGTTAACACCTTATCTGAAAATAACTCTGTCACACGATAACAGTAAAAAACGAAATCTGTAGAGTAAATCTTGCCACGAAAAGTCGGCAGTTATCAATGTAGCAACCTGTCGATAAGTTTTAAGAATTAAATTTTATTTTAAATATGTTACAGCAATAGTCAGAGGACTATCCGTTTGTAGGATCTTAAGTTTAAATCACATCAAAAATTGTACTATATAGTTTAAATGATAAATCCCGTACTTTTAGAATGTGTATATTATTCTGGCGAATATGTTGAAACTCCTTTTATCTACTAAAATGATATATTTAAAATGAAAGTTGTAATAAGATCACTTCGTTTTTTCTTACTTCTTTTCCCCTTTCTATTGATATGCTATACCTTACAATGTTATGTAAATAAATCGAATTATTGAATTTCCCATACACCTACTATAAAAAATTCCACATAATTGCATCGCATTTTTTTTATGTTTAACTTTGCTCCAAGATTAAAAAAATGATCTCATTCAATATATGATTAAATTAATTCTCAGATTATTGCCAAGTTCTGCAAGAAAACAATGTGGAAAAGTAGTATTTGCTGTTTTATTGCGTTCTATCCTTGATTTTGCAGGAGTAGCTGCATTAATACCATTGCTTTTAACTGTGTTGAAGCCTGAATCATCACGTAGTTATATGCTTGTAATGTGTGGATTCATACTTCTTTTTGTTGTAGTTAAACACATAATGGTAGCGATATTGGCACGTGTGGAGAGTAAATTTCAGTTAGAAGTATATCGCAATTTCAGCCGTAGGATGTTTGTCAACTATTATCGTAGAGGATTAATGTTTCTTAAGGGAAAAAGCAGTGTCCAGTTAGGACATGAGGTGAACTTTGTTTGTTATACTTTCAGTTTATGCGTATTGAAACCTCTTTTCAGGATGGTGGGTGATGCTGTATTGATATTTTTCATGATGGCTGCACTGGTTATATGGGAACCATTTGCCGGTATGTTGCTTTGTGCTGCATTCGTTCCTCTTGCATTTCTTTATACAACTGTAGTAAGACGTAAATTGCGAAAATATGGAGAAGAGGAATTAGAGGCGCGCAGGCGTCAGAGCCGTATTGTTGTAGAAGCATTCAGAGGATATCCGGAACTTGAGATAGCGCAAGCTTTTGGTACTTCATTATCGTCTTTTGATTTGGGTATGAATGCTATAGTTGATAGCCGTTTGCGCATGGAAAGATATCAGCTTTTCCCACAATTTATTTCAGAAACAGCTATTGTGGCTGGAATAGCATTACTTGTTGCTTCCGGACAGGGAAACTTAGGAGTTGTGAGTGGAGTATTTGCAGTAGCTGCTTTCCGTCTCATTCCTGCGGTAAGGAGCATACTTAATAGTTGGGTAATGCTTCAGAATGCGCGTCATTCCGTTTCGGTAGTTAAAGATGGACTGGAGGAAAATATAAATAATGATAATTATCTGTATAATGATAAGCCTTTAAGTTTCGGCTTGGGACTGGATGTGAAAAATTTAGGTTTTTCTTTTCCAGACGGCACAAAACTTTTCAATCAGTTGAACTTTCATATTGATAAAGGTGAAAGAATAGGAATAAAAGGTGTAAGTGGGTCTGGTAAATCTACTTTATTTAATTTGTTGTTAGGTTTCATGGAGCCAACAGAAGGTGATATCTATATTAATGACAACAAACTGACTCCACAACTTAAACATAGATGGCACTCCATAGTAGGATATGTCCCTCAGGAAATATTCATTGTAGAAGGAACTTTAGTAGATAATGTAGCATTAGGACAGTCTTCTCCGTGTAGAGAAAAAATTATGAAAGTTCTTGAGCAAGTACAACTTGCAGAATGGGTGAACGAACTTCCTCAAGGACTGGATACTTCTTTAGGAGAATATGGAAGCCGTCTTTCTGGGGGACAAAAACAAAGAATAGGCATTGCCAGAGCATTATATAAAGATGCAGAAGTTTTGTTTTTTGATGAAGCTACTTCTGCATTAGACAGTGGTACAGAAGCTGAAATAAATAAAGCTTTGGAAGAGTTGTCCGTGAAATGCAGGGAAATAACTATGATCATTATAGCCCATAGAGAGACTTCACTCGCTATGTGTAATAGAATTATTGATTTGGATAATTATAAATGATGAGATATGCTTAATTTCGCTTTCTCTATTTTGGATTAATATGAAAAAATATTTATTTTTGGCAAAGTGAAATTAAAAGCGTTTGTAATTTGTATATCTGTGAAATTGAATAATTTAAAGTAAATATAATATTGTAAAATGTCATATTACAGAATTGCAGACTTCGACCTGCATATTGTGGGTGAGGAGTTGGAACAGGCTGTATCAGCTGTTTCAGGATTTCAAGTATTTAAGAAAGAAAAGGCTGGTAATAGTACTTTTGAGTTTGAGTATACAAAGTCTGAATTACCCGAATGGGGAAAAGTTCTATATGAAAATGAAAGTTTCGGTATAAAAAGCCGATTTGGAACTTGCGATGGTGGTTATAGATTTGATCATGGCCGCCCGGGAGAAGAGTATTTGTGCATGTTTGCCGGGAAGAGTAATGGGAAAGTTGTTTTGAAAGGAAATCTGAATGCAGATTTGTTGCGTTTCTCATTATGGATTGGTCTTGGAGTTCTTATGGCTCCTTATAAGGCTGTGGCTATACATACCAGTACAATTGTTCTTCGAGATAAGGGAGTGCTTTTCTTAGGTGAAAGCGGAACTGGAAAAAGTACTCATACACGTTTGTGGAGAGAAAATATTAACGGAGCAGTATTACTAAATGATGATAGTCCGATTGTTAGAATTATAAATGGTAGGGCTTTTGTTTATGGTAGTCCGTGGAGTGGAAAAACTCCTTGTTATAAAGATGAATGTCACGAATTGGCCGGGTGTGTCAGATTAAGTCAGGCTCCGTTTAATGAGATAAAGAAACTTAATGTAGTTCAATCTTACGCAGCTTTACATCCGTCTTGTCCACCTAATTTTGCATATGACGATTATTTGTATGATTGTATCAGTGATGTTTTGAATGATATAATATGTGCGGTTCCGGTGTACCATTTGGCTTGTTTGCCTAATGCTGAAGCGGCAAAATTGTCATGTAAAACAGTTTTCGGCTTATAAGTATATCATATATGAGAAAGATTATTGTTTCTAATAATTTTCTTTCAGAAGTAGCCGATGTTTTAAGGCGCGGAAATTCTGTAAAGGTAAAAATTGACGGTATAAGTATGCTGCCATTTATTATTGGCGGAAAAGACTTGGTTGAGATTGTTCCATTGGCAGATGATGAGGATTTGAAGATGTGGTGCTGTCCATTGTTTTGTTGGAATGGCAAATATATGGTTCACCGTTATATAGGTAAAGAAGGCAATGATTATCTCATGTTAGGCGATGGAAATGTATCGCGTATCGAAAAAGTAAAGCGTGAAGATATTATCGGCGTACTTAGATATATTATTCATCCTGATGGTTCTGTTCAGGATTGCAGAGATGAGAATTGGCTTAAAAAGGGTATGTGGTGGTACAGATTACGTCCATTACGTAGATTCATTTTGCCGGTATTGAGAAGATGTATTAAGTGATAGCTGATGATAGATCATAAATAAATGTAGATAAGAAATATTGAATAAGAAATATTAAAGGTAAGAATCTGCATTAGCAGAAAGTCCATAAAGCAGAAACATCTATGAGTTTATAACTTTATAACCAAATTACTTATAAATGTTTTTGCTTTATGGACTTTTTTATGCGCCGCCTGCGGTTATCAGAAATTTCTGATATTTCTTGCTTCTTACTTATTACCAATATAATATTCAGAAATTATATGCCAATAATTTTTTTAACATCCTCTTTATCGAAATATGAGCTGAACTTTTTCTGGATATCTTTATAATTTTCTTTATCTACAATATTTGGTGCGAAAAGCCGTACCACATTCAGCTTTTCATCGCTGAAACTATAGAAATCCAGCAATTGAGCACACTGTTTGCATGTAAGTCTTTTGCTCCCCGAAAGTGCTCTTATCATATCGTCCTTTTCATCTGAGAAAGGTTCATCTTTTACCTTCTTATAGAATAGACTGAACTCGTTATCACTCATTCGTTCCAGTCTTTGAGGACGAACAGGTCTGTTGTCCGGATACGGTACGGGTGGGGTAGGAACGGTTCCTGTCTGCTGATTGTTAGGAGTCTCAAAGCTGTCCATTGCTACAACCTTTCCTTCATCAAATCTTACTATAATTATAGCATCATAATTTGATATCCATTTTCTGTATTCCCATTCTTCAATATCATAGTTGAATCTTCGGAATTTAGGCTTACCTAAGATATGGCTTACCTCTGATTGGGTCATACCAGGGCGGATTTTGTCTAAAGAATCATTATTGGAGAAAAATGAAGTTGTAGAACAGCCTGAAATTCCTGCAATAATAGTTGTAAGAAAAACAGCCTTTAGTAAGGCCTTTCTGATAGTAGTTTTCATGTTTATAGTATATTTTATTATATTATTAGGCATATTTCCATATAAATGATTATTCTGTAATCTTATAAATGCAAGTTTACTAAAAAATGATGAACGAAACAAGTTCTTAAGTGTAAACCATATGAATCTTAAACAGTCTTTGATGATGAATATATGGAATATTGGAATATATTCGATAATAATTCAATCCAGAAATGAGATAAAATGTAGTATAATTTGTATCTTACGGAAACATTTCTTAACTTTACACATATCATCGGCTATATTATCTGTAATGCATAGCTTTGATATACAAAATTTTAAAATCAATATCTTTTAAATAAAGCAACACTTATATGTCAAGTTTAAAACAAAGGTAAAATTAATAAAGTGAATCAGGAGTTGAAAAAATCTTCTGGTTCTTGGTTTAAAAGTTTATAATTCAGTTAATCATCTCATTGCTCTATTTTATAATATTCTTGAAAATCAGTATGTTGGAACAATAATACCAAATATTTTCCAATTATGATTCCCAAGGAAAAAGTTCAAACTAATAGGTTTGTATATGTATATCTGTGATTTCCATAAGTCCATTCTGCACTTCAACTGCCAGAGATACTTTGGTATTAGAGAGATACATACTTTCGTCAGGGAGAATCTGTTGTCATGGTTTCCAAAACTGCTATCTTATCAGGCTTTAATACACGCTTAAACATGCTTTCAGAAATATTTAAAGTACTGGTGGAAACCATGATACAATCTTCAGACCAAAGGTTCGCGCCTCTCTTATATCCTTTGTAGACTCTATGCCGATTGTTACCTGCAAAGGGAAAAAACGGAAAGGAAAAGTGGCAACGGAAATGACTTCAAAAGGATATAGCTCCACTAAGAACATGTATTGTTATGATATGGAACTATATCTGGTAGGTCAGCGCAGAGAAGGAACTATTAGTACATACCTTTGGAAAGTTGGCCATTGCTTTACTTATATATGTTAATTTTTAGTTTTTAAATCAGGATGTCAACTCCTGATTCGCATTACTTATATTAGAAGTGCAGGTCAAAATGATACGCTCGTCTCGTGATGATGAGATTCCCGTCTCGTGTTTAAAGTTTGTATTGCCTAAAACATCCTAAAGAATAATGAAAAATTGGAGATAAATATTTAGTCGTACACCGATTTTTTCGGCGAGTTTGGATGATGTTCGCGATTTTTGGTGTATATTAGAACGAAAAAATAGATTGCAAATATGAATATAGAAAATCAGCTGATTAGTGATATATTGTTTTTCGACAAGCAAAAGCTAATCTTTTTATTTGAGAAAAACCTTCCGGAAGTCATTCGGTGGGCCAGACAATGTTCGGACGAATCGGAATTTGTATCATTGTTGCGCCAAGGTATTTCTGCAACGCTTTCAGGGGGTAAAAACGCGGCCCTTCTGATGCGGATGTTAGAACATGAAGGGTACTGTGTGCATGAAAGTTCTCGTGATGAGGATATTCGCCTGGAGACGTTTTCTCTGTTATGGCGTGTTCTTGCGCAAAAAGAAGGGGCAGAAAAGGTTACCGAGGATTTCTTGCTGGATATGTATTTCGTAAGCGTCTCCACGATTCCACATTGCAAATAATAAAAAAAGGATTAATGATGATTTTATCACCGTTAATCCTTTCTCCACCTATCAGGTAAAAGTTCCCTATATTTTTCAATCGGAGTATTAGGCTGCCAGTCAGCA
>JAXEBI010000108.1:0-9506 GCA_034094155.1 Phocaeicola sp. | reverse complement strand
TATGATACTCCATAAGTCAATGGCCAAAGATTTTCGAACAAAGCTTTTGTACGGTCATTCACACCTACATAATGTACTTTTCCTTTAATTTCCATCGTTGTGTTATATTTTATAAAGTTATAAATTATTTATTTTCTGTTTTATGTATTATATTTCTGTAATAGAGTTTATACAGAATAAGGAATATAGCTATTGGTTATCAGTACCCTAAAACCTTATTCGATATAAGGTCTAATATATGATAGCTGAATAAATATCAAATATTATATTTTTTCCCCTGATATGAATCCCGCTCAATCATCCGTTTCTTTAATTTGGCTACAAATTCATGATTTTTCAATCCCCAGTCGGGGGCTATAAGAAGTTCTTTTGGCGATTGGGAAATGAATCTTTCAAGAACAATATCCGGACGGATGTGTTCAATATAGTCTAACACCAGCTCTATATACTCATCGGCTGTGTAGAGATAAAAATCATTGGGATTCTGCTGAAACTCATAAGCCATCCTGGTTCCTTTTATGAGCTGCAGCTGATGCATCTTAAGTGTTGTGAGAGGCAATTCCGATATTATTTCCGCCTGACGGATAATTCTATTCTTATCTTCTCCTGGCAAACCTAATATTACGTGTCCGCCCACCATAATGCCTCTGTCAGAAGTTCTCTGTACGGCATCTTTTACAGTTGCGAAATCATGCCCGCGGTTTATTCGTTTCAGAGTATCGTCGAAAGTGCTTTCTATACCGTATTCTATCAGCAGGAAAGTTTTTTTGTTGAGCTCCTGAAAATAGTCGAGAAGCGAATCAGGCATACAGTCGGGACGTGTTCCTATTACAAGACCTACCACATTATCTACATTCAAAGCTTCTTCATACATTGATTTCAGCTTGTTAATCTCAGCATATGTATTGGTATAAGCCTGAAAATATGCCAAGTATTTCATATCTGGATATTTACCCGAAAAGAAAGCCTTGCCTTCCTCAAGCTGTAGGGATACACTTTTTTCGGTCTTGCAATATTCTGGATTAAAAGTCTGGTTATTACAATAAGTGCAACCACCGTAGCCCTTTGAACCATCTCTGTTGGGACAGGTAAAACCAGCATTTATTGATATTTTCTGTACTTTATACGAAAACTTAGACGACAGAAAACTGCCAAAATCATTATATCTTAAAACTTTCTCCATAGAAGCTAATTTATGTATGCAAAGATAATGCTTTATAATAAAAACTACAATAATGAGAATCTACAAATTACACCTCAAACACATACTTGATAAAGAATAATGGAAAATAATGATACCGAATTTAATAAAATATCATGGAAAAATTTTTATATTTCCATGATATATACTATATTTGTCATAGAAATTTGGTATATATAATGACAGAAGAGGACAGAAAGCTATTAAATACATTTGAAGGGAAGTTCAGACATTTGCTTTTTCTCTACGACGAACTGAAAAAGAAAAATGCTTCTTTAAAGACTGAACTTTCTGAAAAGGAGTCTGAAATACAAACTCTTAAAAATAGCTTGAAAGAATCGGAAGAAAGATATACCAATTTAAAGATGGCTCGCATGATCAGTGTCAATGACAATGAAATCAGAGATACAAAACAAAGACTTGCGAAGCTTGTGCGCGAGGTCGACAAATGTATTGCATTACTTAATGAATAAAATTGCCGCATCGGATAAAATAAGATAAAGATGAATTTTATCTTGAATCTGTATTGGGAAAGTTTATTTTACGAGAGTATTTATTCAGAAAGTAGTAATATAGAAGACTATAATTATTAGCGATAGAATACTATAATATACCAAACAATATATATAGACGCAAGAAACGATAATATTTATAGAAACTATAGATATATATGGACGACAAACTGAAAATTCATTTACTGATTGACAACGAACGATACCCCCTTACCATTAAACGTGATGAGGAGTTTTTTTATCGTGAGGCTGCCAGACAGATTGACAATAAACTAAACAAATACCGTAGACTATACCCTTCGTTCAGTACTGTGAAGCATTGGACTATGGTTGCACTCGAACTGGCTTACGAAAACGCAAAGTTTACAGACCGGAATGATACGCAGCCATATTTAGATAAACTAAAACAATTGGAAGAGGAAATTGACAATTGTATTAGGAATAATGAAGAAGAAGAATAAAACCGTCTGTGTGATATTTATAATATATTGACTACATATTGGCACATTGCATCAATATATCGTATAAATATCTGATATACACATAATTAATTGTTTAGTTTTTTTTAATGTAATGAATTGAAGTTTTATTTATATTAACAAGGATATTCGCGCATAAGCTTTAAAAAGGACAGTAAACCTTTTGAAAGCTTATGCGTTTTTTTATTATACCAAAATTTAAATTATAATGTTGACAACAGTAATAATTGTAGTTGTATCGTTCATTATTGGAGCGAGTTTATCATACGGATTTTTCAAGTACGGCATGAGATGTGGCTTGAAATCGAAACATGATAAAATTATTAAGGATGCCGAAACAGAGGCAGAAGTGATTAAGAAGAATAAACTTCTTGAAGTGAAGGAAAAGTTCTTGAACAAGAAAGCTGATCTTGAAAAAGAGGTTGCCGCGCGCAATCAGAAAATTCAGCAGGCAGAGAACAAGCTTAAGCAGCGAGAAATGGTGCTCAACCAGAAAAACGAGGAATTGCAGCGCCGCAGAAATGAGACCGAGGCTATAAAGGAGAACCTGGATGCTCAACTGGTTATCATTGAGAAGAAGAAAGAAGAGCTCGATGCTCTGCAGTCTCAGGAACGTGAAAAACTGGAAGCTATTTCAGGACTTTCGGCCGAAGAGGCTAAGGAAAGACTTGTGGAGTCTCTTAAGGATGAGGCTAAGACCCAGGCTCAGTCTTATATCAATGATATTATGGATGATGCCAAACTGACAGCCAACAGAGAAGCCAAGAGAATAGTAATACAGTCTATTCAGAGAGTCGCTACAGAAACAGCCATTGAAAACTCTGTGACTGTTTTCCATATCGAGTCGGATGAAATTAAGGGCCGTATAATAGGTAGAGAAGGTAGAAACATCCGTGCTCTCGAAGCCGCAACAGGAGTGGAAATTGTTGTTGACGATACTCCGGAAGCTATCGTTCTTTCTGCTTTTGACCCTGTTCGCCGCGAAATTGCCCGCCTTGCATTACACCAGCTCGTTACCGACGGACGTATACATCCAGCACGTATAGAAGAGGTGGTAGCAAAAGTACGCAAGCAGGTGGAAGAAGAAATCATTGAAACAGGTAAACGTACAACCATCGACCTTGGTATTCACGGTTTGCATCCTGAACTTATCCGTATAATTGGTAAGATGAAATACCGTTCTTCTTACGGACAGAACTTGCTTCAGCATGCACGCGAAACAGCAAATCTTTGTGCTGTCATGGCTTCCGAACTTGGACTTAATCCGAAAAAAGCTAAAAGAGCCGGTTTGCTGCACGATATAGGTAAAGTGCCTGATGAGGAACCTGAATTGCCACACGCACTGCTTGGTATGAAGCTTGCCGAAAAGTATAAGGAAAAGGCTGATATATGCAACGCCATAGGTGCTCACCACGATGAAGTTGAAATGAACAGCTTGCTCGCTCCTATTGTTCAGGTATGTGACGCCATTTCTGGTGCACGTCCGGGTGCCCGCCGCGAAATTGTTGAGGCTTATATCAAACGTCTTAATGATCTTGAACAGTTGGCTATGTCTTATCCTGGAGTTACAAAGACTTATGCTATACAGGCAGGACGCGAACTGAGAGTCATTGTAGGTGCAGATAAGATAGATGATAAGCAGACAGAAAGTTTGTCGACAGAAATAGCCAAGAAGATTCAGGATGAAATGACTTATCCTGGACAGGTTAAGATTACTGTAATACGTGAGACTCGTGCAGTAAGCTTTGCTAAATAAAACAGCAGCTAATGTATCGGCTAATGTATTTATAATATTATATTTGAAGAGGTTATATTTCAAGGACTTCCAATGGAAAGTTTCCGAGAAATATAACCTCTTTGATTATTGAAACAAACTGTCCTCATTCACATGAGAGAGATTACAACTAATACACGATAGAATATCACAACAAAACAATAAAAATGGCTAAAAATAATATCTAAAATAACGTAATTGACTATTGTATTTATTCGTCCAAACCGTATAAAGGACCCACATCTTCTATGGTAAACTTTGATACGGTAATATTCTGTCATCCGCATTCTATTTAAACTTTAATAAAGAAGAAAATAAAAAAAGACCAGCTAATATCTTTTCAGTATCAACCAGTCCTTATTAATAATCAGTTATTTCTTCTGCAAGAATCAGAATCACTTTCTTACTGTATGGTGTTTTCTTCTCCGCTTTCTCCCATTTTGAAGTCTTCTGTGCTTATATCTAAGAATCTTTCTGTATCCTACGTATACAACCATAGCAATAGTTGTTAGAAAGATTATCACTACCAGACCTCCACCAAGATTATCGCCTTTTACATGCGACCACATATCCAAAACAGCCTGAGTTCTTTCACCAGAATCGCGTATGATGGCGCAGCGTGCCACTACACTGCTGTCGGGATACTGAATTGGATCAATCTGAATATGTCTTGCTTCAGGTCCGAAAAAATAAGCAAGATTGCTGTATGTATTTAATGTGGTATCTATCTTTGCTTCCAAAATTTCAGGCGTAGCCACAGCACTCACATAACCTATGGTCTCCATGTTGGCCAGCGCTACATCAGGACGGCAAAGATAATTTATGAAATAACTTGCAGCCTTTACATTTTTTGCATATTTAGGAATTACCCAACCATCGAACCATACATTGCTGCCTTCTACAGGAACCTCATATCCCAGTTCCACTCCTATCGCATTTGCTTCGTCGATAGCCCATACGGCATCGCCGCTCCATGTCATATTGAGATAAGCCTTGTTCTTTGTCATCATTTCCTTACCGAAATCGGCTTCCCAACCTGCTATATTGGGCTTTAACGCCTTTAGTTGCTCTTCTGCCACGGCAATAGCATCGGGAGAGTAGTTGTTCATCAAGTCCTCAACCTTTATAGTTCCTTTCATTAAAGCTTCTCTATTAGCATATATCATTGCTGTTCCGTAAGCGTCACGATAGCTGTCCTTCATAAGAAGTTTGTTGCGGAACTTTTTATCCCATAAGCTATTCCAGGTACTTGCCTCCTCTTTTGTAACAAATTTCTTGTTATATAATATTCCGGCAGTACCCCACATATACCCTACTGTATATTTTTCTGCAGGACGGCCAGGAAGTCCAAGCTTGCTTATTTCACTTTTTATATATGGAGATAGATTATTGATATAGTTTGGAGTTTTTCCGAATGCGGTATCAATAGGCTGGAGCAGGTCTTTTACTATCATTCTTTCGATAATGTATTCCGAAGGACATACCACATCAAAGTCTTCCTTACCTCTTTCTATCTTTGTGAGCATTATCTCATTTATATCAAATGTCTGATATATTATTCTGATATCCTCGCCTGTCTGCTCCTTATACCATTCAGGAAAAGCAGCAAGTACATCCTCGTCAATATAATCACCCCAGTTGTATATTTTCAGGACCTCCTGTCGTGATTCCTTATTATAGCATCCTGTCAGGAGGAATGTCAGCATAATACAAAACAAGGATATTGTTTTTAAATATAATCTTTTCATTGCAAGCAAACCAATTATCTAATTATCTATATTACTTTATTCATTATAACGTGTCAGGAAGCTTTTTTCTCGTTCTTCTTGCCGGAGCGGCGGTTAATCATGATTAACATAACGAGTACTATTATAAAAATAATAGTAGAAAGTGGCCTCAGCTCAGGAGTCAGACCTCCTTTCCTTGCGTCTGAATATATATAAGTAGAAAGAGTTTCCAATCCTTCATTTCCGATGGTAAATATTGTTACGGCAAAATCATCAATAGATATTGTTACGGCAAGCATAAAACCGGCAATCATACCTGGAAGTATCTCCGGAATTATAACCTTACTCAGTGCCTGACGTGGTGTAGCACCAAGATCAAGGGCAGCTTCATACAAATTGGGATTCATCTGCTTAAGTCGCGGAAGGACACTCAGCACAACATACGGAGTACAAAAAGCTATATGTGCAAGCAGTACTGTAGTGTATCCCTGTGATATTCCAAGAGAAACAAAAAGCAGGAATAATGATACACCCATAATGATATCTCCATTAAGTATAGGAATATTATTAATGAAAGAAATAGCCTTTCGCTGACGGGCACGCATATTATACATACCTATGGCAGTTACTGTTCCCAGGAGAGTGGAAACAACAGCCGTAATCAGTGCAATGGTGATAGTATTCCACAATGCATTAACAAGAGAGTGATGTGCACCCTGTATAAAAAGATTCTGATACAGTTTGGTAGAAAAACCGGTCCAGTTGCCCAATACCTTTGCTTCTGTAAACGAGTATATCATTATAATAAATATCGGAGAATAAAGTAACAGCAGAAGCAACCACAAGTATCCGTGACAGAATATTTTCTTTACCATATTGCACCTCCTCCCTGTTCTTCATTATCATCTGATGCGAAAAGAGTTGCCGCTCCTATAAGAAACAGCATAATGAGTGATAATGCAGCTCCGTAGTTCCACATACTGTTGTTTATATTCTCCTGAATTGTTGTACCAAATAATTTAATATTATTCATGGTAAGAAGTTCGGCAATGGCAAATGTTGAGATTGTGGGCATGAAAACCATGAGTATTCCACTTGCCACCCCTGGCATAGAGAGAGGAAGAATAGTCTTGGTAAACACCTGAAAAGGTGTAGCTCCAAGGTCTTGTGCCGCTTCAATATAACTTTTATCCATTTTCACAAGTGTATTATATATAGGATAAACCATAAATGGCAGATAATTATATACCATACCGAATATCAGTGCTCCCTCTCCAAGAGGTAAGCGAAGAAAATCGAACAAGGCAACAGTAGCGAGTGTTCGGATAAGGATGTTTACCCACATTGGCAAAATAAAAAGCATTACTATTACCTGAGAATATCCGGATTTCATCTTACTCAGAATATATGCTGCCGGATATCCGAGCAAAATACATATCAATGTATTTACTATTGCTATTCCTATTGAATAGATAAATGTGTTTATGGCTTCGGGATGTGCCATAAACTTAGTGAAGTTATCGAATGTAAAATTGCCTTTTTCGTCGGTAAAGGCAAACACAACGATAAGTATAAGTGGCAATACTACAAATATTGCCGAAAATATCACGTACGGTATTGTCCAACTTTTACGTGAAGAAAAGAACAGACGAATGTTACTTATTTTCACCTCGTTTTACTTTTATTATTGTTCAGATTATATAACTTAATGTATTTATATCAACTTAAAAATCAAAGATTATGAATTATCAGAGATTATTAAATTTCAGATGAATATTAATTACCAGACTATTATAAATTATCATATTAATATTCAATATCAAATGATTGTAATGATTATAATGAAACGTTATTAACTCTGGAAATTCCTTCTTCTGACAGTGATATTTTCAGCCGGTATGCTGATACCGACATAATCGCCTTTATCCCATACGTCATTAGTGTCGACATAAACATCCTCATCCCAGTCGGAAGCCACAGTAAGGTGATAATGATCACCCTTGTAAAGAATAAAACTTATGCTTCCGGTAAGTGTACCATCCTCCTGATTATCATCAAGAATTACGCCGCCGAAAGGTACATCAACAAATACATCTGTTCCCGGAGCTATACCTTCAGTTACAGATGCCTGGCACTCAAAAATACATCCAAGGAATTCCACATGAGTAACATCTATTAGTTTTCCCTCAAACGTATTGCAAATTCTTTCTTTCTTCATGATATGGATATCATCAGGCTTTACCAGCAAACCGACCTCTGAACCTACATCAAAATGATGATAATCCTGTACAATGAACTCACATCCGTTTGATACCACTATCATTTCATAATGTACTCCCTTAAATATGCATGATGTGACTGTTCCCTTAAACTGTGCTGAGTCATTTACAGGGAAAATATATAAGTCTTCAGGACGAATTACTACATCTACAGGAGAATTTTCGCCAAATCCTTCGTCGACACATTCAGCCTCAACACCAGCAAATCTCACTTTCCTGTCGCAAAGCATCAGTCCGTTGAGGATATTACTTTCACCTATAAAATCGGCAACAAATGAATTTACTGGCTCATTATATATATCTGTAGGTGTACCTATCTGCTGAATTTTTCCCTCACTCATCACTACTATAGTATCACTAAGGGTCAATGCTTCTTCCTGGTCGTGTGTTACGTAAACGAATGTAATTCCAAGTCTTTTATGCATTTCCTTAAGCTCCATCTGCATATCTTTACGCATCTTCAAGTCGAGTGCGGCAAGAGGTTCGTCGAGCAGCAGAACATCCGGTTCGTTAACAATGGCCCTGGCTATAGCCACTCTCTGCTGTTGCCCTCCCGAAAGTGAATTTACATCGCGGTATTCATAATCGCTCATACTTACCATTTTCAAGGCATTTTTCACCTTCCTTGTAATTTCATCCTTAGGAGTTTTCTTAAGTTTTAGACCGAAAGCTATATTATCATACACATTTAAGTGTGGAAACAATGCATATTTCTGAAAAACAGTATTTACCGGACGCTTATGAGGCGGTGTATCAGTAATATCTTCACCATTAATCGTAATTACACCTTCGGATGCTGTTTGAAAACCAGCCAAGAGACGTAGCAATGTAGTTTTGCCACATCCAGAAGGTCCCAAAATAGTTACGAACTCACCTCTGCGTATATATAGGTTGATATCGTCAAGAGCAACCTTATCATCAAAGTATTTTGAGACATGTGAAATCTCAATAATTTTATTTACTTTCTCCTGCATTATCTTATTAAATTCTATACTTAATATCTTTTTTCGCTACACTGTTTCTTGAAAGTATCACTATTCTCTATAGTATTACAAATATTCCCTATAGCTCGTTTTTGTGTTTAATACATTAGTTTTCGATACTTCCATGCAAAGTTACTGCTTTTTAGCATAAATAATCGGTTTATGATTTTTTTTCTTTATAATAATGCTATTTTTTAGTATATAATTTCACTGATATTAAGATTTTGCTCAAAAAATACATTTAAAGTCAATAAGTAGTTGGGCTAAAATAATTTTTCAAAATACAATGACGTATAAATATGCGTAACAAGAGCAACAAGTATGAAGTATTTTTAGAATGACTGATTATTACTATAAGTCCATAATCAAGATGCGTCAGATATTAGACATTTTTAAGTTACTAAATACTATGATAAACTGGCAGATGATTGTATGGCTGTATTTAATAATTCCCAATGACAGAGTTCTACACTTGGGCATTAAAAAATATGATATAAAAAAAAAGAGATATGATCATTACAATCACACGTATAACCGTCCGCGATAGCGTC
>JAXEBI010000107.1:0-2665 GCA_034094155.1 Phocaeicola sp. | reverse complement strand
TAAAGGATTGAATCGCTAGCTCAGCAGGTAGAGCACAACACTTTTAATGTTGGGGTCTTGGGTTCGAGCCCCAAGCGGTTCACAGAAAGGGATTACAGTTTCGTAGTCCCTTTTTATTTATTATCAGCATTTTAGGTAATTATCAATGATTTATAGGAGCAAAAGCGGCATTTCCCTTGTTTCATTTTAGCTCATTATATTTCATTCTATTTCACTAAATTTGCGGCAAATGTGATACCCTTGTGTGATACCAAATCTTTAAAGTCATGAAGTACCCTACAGCAAGATTCGTGTTTGACCGGAAACATACGGCAAGCAAGACTACAAAAGGAACCGTTCAGATAGAAATAACGTTTGAACGAAAAAGGAAGTGGCTCACCACGGGAGTTCGCCTATACTCTGACCAATGGAGCGAAAAAACTAAAGTAAGGAACACCGTCCAATCCCTGGACCTAAACGAGAGGCTCGATGCGCAAATGCAGAACATAAATGAATTCATCAATAGCCTCATAAAAAAGAAAGAGGAATTCAGCTTTGACAAACTAGAGCATTTCCTAAAGTATTCCCAGCACAAAGAAAGTTTCATAGACTTTGTGAGACGCAGGGTCAGTGAAAGGACGGATTTGACAAAAGGAACACTCAATACACATGCCTCACTGATTAATTCCCTGGAAGAGTTCGGAAGGATAATCTATTTCACCGACATAACCACAGCCAACATAATGTACTATGACGATTTCCTCCATAGGAAATATACCAAACAGACCACCGTACATGGATATCACAAGCGGCTAAAGAGGTATATAAATGAAGCTATGAAATATGAGCTTTTAAACGAAAATCCATATAATAAGCTTAAATTCGACAGAGGAAAGAGCGAAGGGATAAAATACCTCACCCTTGAGCAAATAAATCAGATACAAAGGCTGAAAATATCTTCAGAAAGCATTGAAAGGGTACGGGATTTGTTCATTTTCCAATGTTATACCGGACTATCTTATGCAGACTTGTTCAAATTCGATTTCAGCACCGTAACCCGGAAAGGGAACAAGTTCTTCATAAGGGATGCAAGAATAAAAACCGATGAAGAGTATTTCATAATGCTGCTCAAGCCCGCCATTGAGATATTGAAAAAATACGAGTTTAATCTGCCCAAAATAAGTAACTATCAGTACAATTTAAGATTGAAGGTCGTTCAAGAAATAGCAGGGATAAAGTTGAGTCTTCATTCACACATGGCCCGGCACAGTTTTGCTGTCATGGCCTTAAACATGGGGGTATCTATTGAGAATCTTGCAAAAATGATGGGGCACACGGATATTAAAACCACCCAAATATACGCTAAAGTGCTGAACAAGTCCGTGCAAGAAGAATTTGAAAAGATGGATAGCAAGCTATAAGCAAAACAACCCAGTGGGTTAAATTCAACCCAAAACAAGCGAAACAACCCACTGGGTTATATAAACTTATTGCTGTTCCATAAATTCCTTCAATCTGTACAACCGGTCAATCGCCGGATTGTAGAACGGGTCCGGATAGTGCTGGTTGATGTCGCAGATGTTGGCGTGGACGTACATGGACGTATCGATGATGTGTTCTGCCTCACTTAATGTCACCTCCTTGGGCAATTGGGCTGTTTGTGCCCATTCGATTATTGCCTTAACGGATTCCTCGTCATAAGCATATTTATTTTCTGGCATATCTTTTCTTTATATATTTACAATATCAATCTTACAATTAAGCGCATTGACTATCTTGGATAAGATGTCAATGCTGACATTATACTTACCATTCTCAATCTTGGTGATGTTTTGATAGCTGACTCCAGCAAGTTCAGCCAGCGCACGGACCGACAACCCGGCTTCATTTCTTTTTTGGGCGAGTAATGCGCCTATCCGTTCACGCTCATTCATTTCCACCCTTCCTTTCTTATATTCTCATCCTCCCACTTGGCATATTCACAGTACCACTGTGCGGCAGGTTTCATAATTTCCTTGATAATCATTTCACGGTCTGCATTCTTATCAAGTGTAGCACTATAGTGTAATGTGGCAACCATTGGCTCTTTAATGCCAAAGCTGTTAACAAAAGAAAAATTGTAGGCCAAAGTGCCTTCGGTGAGGAAGGTATTATCTCTATCAAGTATCTCTACCACACTTGCAGAACGTATATGCAGTATTACTGTCCGGCCAGACAGTATATTATTCTTTTCGTGCTCTGACCCATCCACAAAGGCAAATTCGGGAAGTGTAAGGTTCACAAGTTTCTCCATATTCATCGCCCGTCATGCCGATAGCGCAGCGATAAGGATTTGCAATCGATTATTTTACGCAAACTTCATAAACTGCCTCACCTGTCTCATTGCATACGATAGACACTGTGCCGCCTTTGTAATCGGCGAAAAAACTTTCGTCAGTACCGTTATAGGTATTGATGTAGTCCATGCAATAATCTAACGTTGATGCAAATCCCTTGTTATTAGAATCAGATGAGTCGTTGAAATAAATATCGTAAGTCTTCATAACATTGTTGCAGATTTTATAGTGTTGCCCCCACTTCTTGTTGTTTTTTGATATTGCAAATATAAGCATTTATTTTGATGTGCGCAAATACGCGCACGAATATTTTTGTGCTTTAAAACACTTATTTAAAACCGTTGAAATAC
>JAXEBI010000106.1:0-4527 GCA_034094155.1 Phocaeicola sp. | reverse complement strand
AACCCCCCTTTCAAGAATGAAAATCTTGCGTCCTAACCGATAGACGAACGGGCCATCCTTTGTTGCTTCCTTATCGGAAGCGTCTGACTTTTATTGCTTACCGAGTTTGTTTCTCGATTGCGGGTGCAAAGGTACGCATTTTTTTTTAATCTGCAAGCGATTCTGCATAAAAAAGAAAGAAAAGTGAATAAAAAAGCACTTTTCTTGATTTGTATCAACTGTTTTGAGTTGAAAAAGCACTTTTTATTCACTTTTCTTATATATAGATACAACTATTGACAGAGTATAAAATATAATAATTAAAGCAGCGAAAAGCCATAATGAATCATAATGGCAGGATATCCTGTCTTATCTTTCCGGGCTGATTGGCTTTAAATATTCTTAACCTCTTCAAGATTCTTTTCTATTTCTTCATCACTTAGTTCATAGTTCATAAGATTTCCTGAAAGATACTGGTCGTATGCAGTCATATCAATAAGACCATGTCCGGAAAGATTGAACAGAATAACTTTTTCTTCTCCGCTTTCAGTACATTTCTTAGCTTCATTTATTGCAGCAGCGATAGCATGGCAAGATTCAGGAGCCGGTATAATACCTTCAGCCTTGGCAAACATAAGTCCGGCTTCAAATGTATCGAGTTGCTTTATATCCACAGCCTCCATAAGTTTATCCTTAAGCAATTGCGAAACGATAACTCCCGCTCCATGATATCTCAGACCACCTGCATGAATATTCGCAGGAGCAAAATTGTGTCCGAGTGTGTACATTGGCAATAATGGAGTATATCCAGCTTCATCTCCGAAGTCATATTCAAATTTACCGCGTGTAAGCTTAGGACAGGAAGCTGGTTCGGCAGCAATATATCTTGTTTTTCTACCTTCAAGAATAGTATGTCTCATGAAAGGAAAACATATACCTCCGAAATTCGAACCTCCGCCGAAACATCCTATAATTATATCAGGATATTCTCCGGCCATTTCCATCTGTTTTTCTGCTTCAAGACCTATAATAGTCTGGTGGAGTGTAACATGACTCAACACAGAACCTAAGGTATATTTACAGTTGGGAGTTGTACGTGCAAGCTCAATAGCTTCAGATATAGCAGTACCGAGCGAACCCTGATGATTAGGATATTTGGTAAGAATATCTTTTCCGGCCCTTGTAGACATAGAAGGTGACGGAGTAACCTGAGCTCCGAATGTTTGCATTATGCTTCTTCTGTAAGGCTTTTGTTCGTAGCTGATTTTAACCTGATATACGGCAGCCTCAAGTCCGAATACACGTGCCGCATACGAAAGGGCAGCTCCCCATTGTCCTGCACCAGTTTCTGTAGTTACGTTGGTAACTCCCTCCTGTTTGCAATAATATGCCTGTGCAAGTGCAGAATTAAGTTTGTGCGAACCAATAGGGCTCACACTCTCGTTTTTGAAATATATATGAGCAGGAGTACCCAAAGCCTTTTCAAGTCCGTAAGCACGTACCAAAGGAGTACTTCTGTAATATTTGTACATTTCTCTCACTTCTTCAGGAATTTCTATCCACGCATCTTTCTGGTTTAATTCCTGATGGCATAATTCTTTTGCGAAGATAGGATACAAATCCTCTGGTTTAAGCGGTTCTCTGGTAGCAGGATTCAGAGGAGGCATAGGCTTGTTTACCATGTCTGCCTGAATATTATACCAGTGTGTAGGTATTTCGTTTTCCTGAAGGAAAAATCTTTTCTGTTTATTATTCATGATTAATTTCAATTTAAAGTTCCGGTCAAATGTATATAAAATGGACAGACTAAACAAGAAAAATACCAAATAATTGTAAGTTAAAATGAAAATGCAATTGAAATATGTCGTTTTGTTTCCATAAGTACATTGATTTTGCTACTTTTGTTTTTGCTTAGTTTCGTGTAAGTTTGCATCATTGGTTTTGTATTATTAATTTCGTATCATTAATGGAGTTTTGAGGCAGTTTACACGTTGCCGCATATTAATTATAAGTATTTATATAGGTATTAATAAGAGATACTGGATTAATAGAAGATACTGATTTAAGGTACTAATTTGTCTTTTGAAATAATCTTATGGATAACAGAGAGAGACTTACATTATTCAGAAAAAAGCTTGTATTGCCGCGCATGAATCAGGTAATCAGTTGGATTATGTGGCTTTCATATTTTTGTGCGCTTATATTTCTGCTTAGCCTGGTTTACCGCTATGGCTTTATAGAAACAGAACAGATCAATTCAATTGTACACCATATCACAAATACGGTCTGGATAGTTTATCTTATAAATGTAATTATCCAGCATTTGTTTAGCAGTGAGGACAGCAGTAAAAAGTTCACTTTCTGGACTTGGGTACTCGATATATGCCTTTTCCTTACACTTCTGCCTGTTGTCTTTCATAAGCCTGAAGAAGAGAATATAGCTCTGCTCATATGGAATTTTTTTCATCATCCATACTATAAAGGAGTAATTCTTCTCCTTATGTCTCTTACTCTTTTGTCGGGATTTCTGGTTCGTCTGCTCGGACGGAAGACAAATCCGTCATTGATACTTGCTTCCAGTTTTCTCATATTGATACTGATAGGGGCAGGACTCCTTATGTTGCCCAAGGCTACTTATAATGGCATATCATGGATAGATGCCCTGTTTACATCAACAAGCGCTTCATGTGTAACAGGTCTTGTAACCCTCGATGTGGCATCAACATTCACCATTCATGGTCAGATAATAATAATCCTGCTTATACAGATAGGAGGATTGGGAGTAATGACACTCACAAGCTTTTTCGCGATGTTCTTTATGGGCAATACCTCGCTTTATAATCAGCTGGTGGTGGGCGATATGATAAGTTCAAATTCACTTAATTCACTTCTTTCCACTCTGTTGTATATTCTCGGATTTACATTGGTTATCGAAGGTATAGGAATGATACTGATATGGCTTGACATACACGGAACCATGGGGATGACTCTCGACGAGGAATTATATTTTGCGGCCTTTCATTCTATATCGGCTTTCTGCAATGCCGGATTCTCAACACTTCCGGGAGGTATGGGCAATGAGATAATGATGTCTCACCACCGTACTATATATATTACATTATCTATGCTTGTAATTCTTGGCGGGATAGGTTTCCCTATACTGGTAAACCTTAAGGATACACTATTATATTATATAAGATTCCTGAAATGGAAGCTTACAGGTAAATCCCACAAATTCGTAAAGCAGGTGCATTTGTATAATCTGAATACGAAGATAGTGCTTTGGATGACTGTAATACTGCTGTTTTTGGGTACAATACTGATATTGATGTTCGAATGGAACAAATCGATGTCCGGTATGTCATTTACCGATAAAATCATACACTCGTTCTTCAATTCTGTCTGTCCGCGAACCGCAGGCTTTTCGAGTGTGGGACTGAGTACCCTGTCTGTTCAGACTATACTTCTTATGATAATTCTAATGATGATTGGAGGCGGAACCCAGTCTACAGCCGGTGGTGTGAAAATAAATGTTTTCTCTGTAATTCTGATTAATCTGTGGGCCGTTGTCCGCGGAGCCGGAAGGGCCACTGTTTTTCAGAGAGAACTATCGTATGATTCTGTACGACGTTCTAATGCAGCTCTCATGCTCTACCTTATAATAGTTTTTACAGGTATATTTATGCTTACTATTACCGACTCCGGTGCATCATTGACTGCGATAACCTTTGAGTGTGTGTCGGCGTTGAGTACAGTAGGCTCTACATTAGATCTCACACCTTCTTTGAGTGATGCGGGAAAGCTTATTATAGTGCTCCTTATGTTTGTAGGCAGGGTAGGAGCATTCACTTTAGTAAGCGGACTTATCCGTCAGGAGAAGAAGAAAAACTTCAAGTATCCGAGCGACAATATTATAATTAACTGATTTATTGAATTTTAACCAACAGATATAAAACAATAAGAAATATGAAATATCTCATTATAGGATTAGGTAATTACGGAGGAGTCCTGGCCGAAGAACTCACAGGATTGGGACATGAAGTGGTAGGAGTTGATTCTGAGGAACTTCAGGTAGACAGAATAAAGGACAAATTAGCCACATCTTTTGTTCTTGATGCTACAGACGAGCTTGCTTTGTCTGTCCTTCCTTTAAAAAACGTGGATATTGTAATAGTTGCCATAGGAGAAAACTTCGGAGCGTCTGTCAGGGTAGTGTCGCTCCTTAAGAAGTATAAAGTGCCGCACATATATGCGCGCGCCGTTGACGATGTACATAAGTCGGTACTCGAGGCCTTTTCACTCGACCGTATTCTTACACCCGAAAAAGATGCGGCACGAATTCTTGTACAGTTGCTTGAACTTAACGCAGAGGTAGAACCGTTTGAGATAGATGATACGCATTATATATTCGTAAGCGTCTCCACGATTCCACATTGCAAATAATAAAAAAAGGATTAATGATGATTTTATCACCGTTAATCCTTTCTCCACCTATCAGGTAAAAGTTCCCTATATTTTTCAATCGGAGTATTAGGCTGCCAGTCAGCA
>JAXEBI010000105.1:0-14359 GCA_034094155.1 Phocaeicola sp. | reverse complement strand
CCTCTTTTACCTGTAGGTTTACCATTGTATATATACATGAGATTAGCATCGTCTCTTAACCTGCTGACAAGATGGAATCCCATATCCATAAGCCCCTGAACGAAAGTTGCTTTTGCAAAATACGCATCAGCCACTACATATTTTGATATGGTCAGTAGTCTGTCCTTCATGATTTCAAGTACATGAAGATACCATTCTATGAGAGTATAATTCTTTTTTTGCAGATTTTCTGCATCTGGTGTCTGTTCTGCCTTGAGCATTAGACAGTCTCTCATATCAATGTTGATGATTCCTATCCCAAGTATTTCAAGACCTCTTTTAGCTGCCCTTGCAAGACCGGACCAGAAGTAACCGATATTTGAAGTATATTTTCCGGATTTGGATATATAGCTCGGATCTATGGCTATAGCATTTCTGTCATTCTTGGCGAAAAGCTTTTCCACCAGATTCAAGTTATACTGCACCCTGTCAAATTTCTTCGAAAAAGTCTGTCTGTAACACTGTTCGCAACGGTTACCGTAGCGTTCCAGCTGTGTGAAGTTTATTTTTCTTGGTATGACCATAAATAAAAGTAGTGTCTCCATTATGACATATTGCGTACTTTTGTTTAATTTTGCAGTATATCCATTAAAGGCATCCCCGCAGATATTCATATATTGGTTGAGTGCTCCTGATATTTCCATGTTTAACTTATGCGTAGAGAACATAAAGTTACTGAAAATCAAGCACTTGACCAATTATTTTATGTTAATTCTTGCTGGTTTAACTCGCTGATTTTTAAGTGTTTAATTAATTATTTACCGAAGTATTGTAATATAATAGCCCCAAAAAGGAAGAATCAGAATCTTCGTTTTATATAGAAGTGATTCTTCCTTCGCAAAATTAATATACGATGTTATTTTACAAAAATTATTCTTCTCTATTATTCCCGTTTAAGAAAACCATTATATAATAAAGCAGATTGGCCAATGAACCTAATGCAGCAACAACATATGTATATGCAGCCCATCTTAATGCATCTTCAGCCTTATCTTTATTCCATATATCTGTTATTCCGGAATTATTCAGCCAGTATAACGCACGTTTACTGGCATTAATTTCAACAGGAAGTGTTATAAAACTGAACAATGTAGTCGATGCAAATAAAGCTATGGCAAAAAGCATTAATTCTGGATAAACATTAAGTAACAGCATTCCTCCCAATAGTACCCACGAAAGAATATTGGACGCAAAGTTTACGATAGGAACCAGTGCTGAACGCATTTTTAATGGCGTGTATGCATATGCATGTTGAACTGCATGACCACATTCATGAGCTGCAACAGCTGCTGCTGCAATACTACAGTTTCCATAAACACTCTCACTTAAATTGACGGTCTTGTTTACCGGATTATAGTGATCTGTAAGGCTGCCAGAAGTACATGTTACAGTTACATCGTATATTCCATTATCATGTAACATCTTTTCAGCAACTTCCTTACCTGTCATTCCACTCTTCAACATAAAATGCGAATAGTATTCAAATTTTTTATCTAGATTATAGGATACATACCAGCTTAATATACTAATACCTATAAAAATCATCCAATAAATCATAGTCTTAAAAATTTTATTATTACTATAATATACAAAAAATTGTCTTTGAATTTATTATTCATTTAAAATGAAGGATCGATTTTATTATAATCCCTAATGTCATTAATGACAGTCACTATATACATTAAAAACAGTACAAGTAATACAAAAACTCCCATTAAGTCAAATGAAGTAAGGATAATCTCCTTGCCAAAACATGAAAAAGGTTGTGTAAAACTGTTTATGGCTTGACTATAGATGTATGTCGTATTGACAAGAACAGCCAGTACCCTGAATTCAGTAGGACCAAGTCCGGCATAGGTCAGCTTAAATTCTTTTTTTAAATGTGCGTTAATGCTTACATTAACAGTAAGCATCAGATAGACTATAAAAAGAAGAAGCGACAATTCAAAATGGATAAGGCCTGACAGCCCCAAGCCAATAAATATGAAAAGCTCATTTACTATATCCATCGTATGGTCCAGATAATATCCGAAGACAGGACGTTGTCTGTTTCTGACTCTGGCCAGCGTACCGTCAAGGGAGTCACCATACCAGTTAATTACAAATCCCAATGAACTTATCCACAGATAATTGAGATTTATCCGTGATAGAATATATCCCAGTGATATGATTATTGCTCCAATCATTCCTATAACAGTGAGAATATTGGATGTCATCCATTGTGGTTGTCTGTTAGCTAAGTATATTAAAGCTTTTTTCTCTGCACCATTAAGAATTGATGTCTGTATTCTTATTGATGTTTCTTTTTTATCTTCATTCATAGGTCATATTAATTTATAAACATTCTCTCTTAAAAAATTACCAAAATCCTCTATATCCGGATAATCATCCTGCTGTTCAGGCATGATTATATTGCCCAATACAAGCTGTACGGTCTTGTCCTTTTTATTGAACAGTTCGGAAGGTAGTTTAAGCAGTCTTATTCTCCAGTCCAACAACCCAAGACTATAAAACAGAGCAGAATTGCCCCCAGAAAACCCGACAGGCAGAATAGGTACATGCAGCTTTTTTATTAGACGTATAACTGCCATCTGCCATGGTCTGTCTTCTATACACCAATTTCTTAATTTGAAGTCAGAAATGGCTCCTGAAGGAAATATCCCGACAGGGTGACCTTCTTCAACATGCTCCAATACAGTCTTCACCCCTTGAATACTTTCTTTCTTGGGGTTAACACGTTTTAGTCCTGTAGGAATAACTTCAATAAAATTATTATCCAAAGTGACAATCCTCTTTAAAATCCGGTTAACCATAATCTTATAATCAGACCTGAATCGCCCTAAAAAATCTATAAGTATAAGTCCGTCTATTCCCCCATAAGGATGATTACTTATAGTTATGAATGCTTTGTTGTTCAGTGAATTTACCACTTCACGATTCTTTATCTCATACTTAACACCTAAATCCTTTAATACCGCATCCGTAAAGTCCGGACCTTTTAAAGCCTTATGTCTGTCATAAAGCCCATTTATTCTTGATATACATAAAGCCTTCATGAATCCTTTTGCCAGGATTTCTCCGCATTTTCCATTGAAAACAGTGGAATATTCCTGCAAGTCATTTATAGTCAAAACTGGCATACTCAATTAATTGGGGTTGCTTGATTAAAATAATAAAGAAAAATAGCCTTTCCTTCGATACTTTTTATGTTACGCTCCATGATTTCTATAACAAATTCCATCTCAACCTTTGTTAAACCTAACTTTATTTGGACATGACTTATATTTACAATCAGTCTTATATGCTCACCGACAAAAACTTTGTTCAGGAAACGAACTTCAGGCAATCCATAATTTATTACCATAGTTACATTTCTGATATCCATAATCTCATTCCAAAGATACGGAGTCAACGAAAGTAAATATAAATCAGGAACATGATTATCTTCCTGTTTTGCATTCGTAGATTTCACAAAGTCTGAAACCAGTTCTTGCCCTACAGAAATAAACGAAGGCATTTCTATTGTATGCCCCTGAAGGGCCTTAAAGTCTTCTGGTGAAGTTACTATCCTTTTCATCTAAATATTTACTTTTAAAATAATCTTTACCGGCATTTATCAGAAAATGATTCTTTTCATTCCATATTTCTTCCAATGCATGATGCATTTCCACATATCCTATTTCATAGATTTCTTTGGCTTTCTTTAATTCAAATGTCTTGTACTTTAATACAGAATCAATCTCCAGAATCCAGTCACACAATTTAATGTCCTCAGTGGCGTTTGCCTTAAAAACATATTGGTATGATTTGGCTGCTACATACAGCATATTCTCTTTATGTTCGTCAATAAGGTGCGGACTGACATTGATGGCCATGACCTTATCACACAAATCCCTTATAGGACTGACAGGAAGATTCTTGAACAGTCCGCCGTCAACATATCTGGTACCATCAATTTTTATGGGAGCAAACAACACGGGAAGTGTACAAGAAGCCATAATTCTGGGTACTAGTTCCCCTGATGTAAAATCAGTAAAATTTCCATTATCAAAATCCGAGGCTATAATATGTAACGGAATGTTAAGTTCCTCAATGTTTTTTACAGGCA
Organism: Phocaeicola sp.; assembly: GCA_034094155.1. Classification (GTDB taxonomy): domain Bacteria; phylum Bacteroidota; class Bacteroidia; order Bacteroidales; family Bacteroidaceae; genus Phocaeicola. The sequence goes on along the minus strand of JAXEBI010000105.1, from coordinate 10,212 downwards.
GCACCTTACTGAGAAATTTTGCGAATCCGTCATATTTCAGGAATGATTTATTAGGCAATGTAAATTTTAAAAAATCAGTTACTTCATGCTTCATAAAGTGCTCAAGCATTTCTTCAGGCTCTATACCGGCAGCATATAAAGCTCCGACTACAGCACCGGCACTTGTCCCTGATATTACATCCGGATAAATGCCCCTCTCCTCCATGGCCTTAATTGCGCCGATATGTGCAAATCCCTTTGCGCCACCACCACTAAGTGCAAGCCCAAGTTTATAAATCTGTTTTTCTTCCTGCATATACTCTTCCTTCTATTTATTGTTTAATATTTTCATAAATTTATCTCCCGTTATAGTCTCTTTCTCTAAGAGATACTCTGCCAGTTCATCCATCTTTCTGCGGTTGGCCTTTATGATTTCAATAGCTTTTTTGTAAGCCGCATCAATAATCTCACGAACTTCTGAATCTATATCGGAAGCCGTGTCAGAAGAACATGAGAGTGTGGAATCACTTCCCAGATAGGCATTATTGACAGTTTCAAGCGCCATCATTCCGTACTTGTCACTCATGCCATAACGTGAAACCATTGCCCTTGCCAGACGGGTGGCCTGCTCAATATCGTTTGACGCTCCGGTTGTTATAATGTCAAATACTACCTTCTCTGCAGCACGTCCACCTGTAAATGTAGTTATTTTATCAAACAATTCCTGCTTTGACAAAAGGTACTGCTCTTGACTGTCCACCTGCATGGTGTATCCTAAAGCACCAGATGTACGGGGAATAATCGTAATTTTATGTACCGGTGCTGAATGTGTCTGCATGGCGGCTACCAAGGCATGTCCTATTTCATGGTATGCGATAATTCTTTTTTCCCTTTCTGATATCACCATACCCTTTTTCTGGGCGCCAGCTATGACTGTCTCTACAGATTCTTCCAGATCCGAAGTACTTACACATTTTTTCCCGATTCTTACAGCACGCAATGCTGCCTCGTTTACAATATTCGCAAGTTCTGCACCGGATGAACCTGCTGTAGCTCTCGCTATCAGATCCACATCTATATGGTCATGCTTGATATTTTTCAGATGTACATTGAGTATAGCCTTTCTTCCTTCCAAATCAGGCAGATTCATTATTACTCTCCTGTCAAACCTACCCGGACGAAGCAAAGCGTTATCCAGACTTTCCGGACGATTGGTCGCAGCAAGAATTACAACTCCTTTCTGTCCGTCAAAACCGTCCATTTCAGTCAACAACTGATTCAGTGTCTGTTCCCTCTCATCATTGCCCCCCATCGGACTAGTATTTCTCTTTTTGCCTATGGCATCTATCTCATCAATAAAAATAATGCAGGGTGCCTTTTCTTTTGCCTGCATGAAAAGGTCTCTCACCTTTGCGGCACCCATACCAACAAACATCTGTACAAAATCAGAACCAGATATGGCAAAAAAAGGAACCTTGGCTTCTCCTGCAACAGCTCTAGCTATCAATGTCTTTCCTGTTCCCGGAGGACCTACCAGCAAAGCTCCCTTAGGCAATTTGGCACCTATTGATGCATATTTCTGAGGATTGTGCAAGAAGTCAACAATCTCTTTCAGTCCCTCTTTTGCTTCTTCCTGTCCTGCTACATCAGCAAAGGTCGTTTTTACATCAGACTCCGCATAAATCTTTGCACCGCTATTCCCAAAAGACATGAAATTTCCGGAACCGGCACTCATTTTCTTCTGAATCAGACTGCTCATTCCCCACCATATAAGGTAAAAAACCAGTGCAGGCATAACCCACATCAGAAAAAAATCAGTAAGCGGAGAATTTTCTTTAGGTATCTGTTTATTGAATATAATTTTTCCGGTTTCATTACTGCTGCTTGCCTTCAGAAGTCTTTCTACAAGACTCGGATCGTCGACGGTTCCTGTCTTGAAATAATATTGCTTTCCGTTTTCTTTTGTCACAAAATATATGCAATTCTGGTCAATGCTTACTTTCTGTACATTCCCTTTTACTATGTTCGAAATAAATGTACCATAATCAGTCTCAACAATTTTTCTGTTCAGAAAGTATGGGAAAACGAATGAATTCAAAATGAGAACAATCATTAACCCGTAGAAGAGACCGTTCCATGAAATGATTTTTACCTGTTTCTTTTTCATATTATTTAAAATTACTTATTTTATACCGATAAAAACTACAACATCTGCATTGCTTTTCCATCAGACAGTAGAACGTCGCGGATTCTTTTTACCGAATATCCAGGACAGAAAAACCATCAGATAGGCATTTATACCGATTATCACACATGACACGGTGAATATTAAGTCTGAGATTTTTTCTTTTTTCATGATTTAACATTGTTATTCTATCAATAGCGTAATTGTACCGGAGATATCAGCCTACATAAGCTTTTATATATCATGAGAGCTTATATTGCTTGGGGGTTGTTCCGGTCAAACGCCTAAAATATTTTCCAAAAAAGGAGGGTGAAGGGAAATTCAACTTGTATGCAATTTCCTGTATCGTGTATTGGGTATGTTTTAACATGGACTTGGCTTCAAGTATCACATATTCGTCAACCCATTCCACTGCAGTCCTTCCGCTAAATTCCTTGATAAGTTTAGAAAGATAATTAGCTGTTATACCCATCTTTGCTGCATAGAAGTTAAGGCTTCGCTCGGTTGTATGATATTGTGTCAACAGTTCCATAAAACATTCGAAAATTTCTTCGTTACGTTCCTTTACCGTAAATTTAGTTTCCATATTCTGAAGACGTTGGACAATACTGTTCAATTTACAGAACAGAGATTGTATCAGGCCTTCCATCACTGCTTCTTTTTGATTTTCCCTGCTCAGAATTATATCTTCAAGCAAGAAATAATATTTTTCCAAAGTCATCAGCTCCGAATATTCCAATGATACAAATGGAACCTTCTTCGCAAAGACATACAATCTCATCAGATCATTCATTCTGATATTCATTCTCTTTAAGAAGGATGATGAGATTATAATCGGATGAATCTTCAGATTTCTCATATTGCTTATCTGAATGATGTTATCCGGTATATTGAAGGCCAATATACCGGGATACATTTTGTACTTATGAAGATTGATTTGTATATCAGCCTCTCCATTGACACAAAATACCAGCATAAAAGCATCCAGACGGCATGGCGTATCAAAGAGATTATCCTTTATTTCGACATTGCTGGACAGAATGACATCATCTTCCAATACATTCATCTCTACCCCGGAATCTTTAAGCTGTCTGACTGAAATATTTTCAATTGTATTCATAAATCGGAATATTTTTGGGCAAAAATAGCCTTATTAAAGAACAGAATCAAGAAGCATTACATTCAATCCTTTAAATGGAACATCTTATTCCTTTTTATGGCTATAAATTATACTCAGCATCCTGTTCTCCTGAATTTAAAAGATATGCAAATAGAATTATAGTGTTGTAACCTACTGCGGTATAAATAACTATAAAAACAAAGCAAAGATTATATCGGAGATGAAACATAACAGATATAATCTTTGCTCTATTAAGTTTGATATATAATTCTTCCGGCTACTTTATTTCTTTTACAGAGGGTAATTCGTAAGTACCATTCAGCACCTCTTCTGAGGGCTGATACAGACGCAAAAGAAGATAAAACTCTCCTTCAGGCAAAGGCAGCCAGTTCTTTTCACTGCCAGGATCATTATTGTTCAAACAAATGTCCAGACTTCCATCCTTGTTGTACTTAATGCCAGGAGTCGTAGAACTGATCTTATATCTGTTTATGGGATTCTTTACAAGAAGCTTTGTCTTTGCATCATATACAGTAAGTGACCAGAAAGCCTTCACATCAGGAATTGAAGAAAAATGGACATTGTATTTTTTTTGGCCGTCAAGTATTTTCCCTTCGTCATCAACATAACGTATAGGATACATGGCTTCTACAGAACCTTGACCTCCTAAATAAGGACCGCTGACAAGGGCACGTAAACCATAATTGTATCCGAACTCGCCCATTCCGTCCGCATATTGCCATCCGTTTCTTATAACAGTAGCGGAAGCTGCATTCGAAATAACAGCCTTTGGTGCAGTCTTCAGTGCTTCAGTTAATCCTTCTATTTGTGATGGCGTCAATTTCTCTTCAGAAAATTTGCCAGGTTCAAGCCCTATCTTACGAAACTGTGCGATTAATGCTTCTTCCTCTCTTGAATAACTGTTATATTTCATGGCCTGAGCCAGATTGTGAAAGAAAGCAAGACGTCCTTTATATTCTATCCATTCTGGCAATTTGTCAGAAACAGGAACTACAGGTTCAACACTGAACATGTTCTGTAATCTGTGTATCTCACCTACATCGTCCGTTTCATTTACCTGTATCCTCCCGAAAAGCCAAACCTTGTTTGTCTTAGGACGGAATACATATGTATCTGCCGGAAGATTACCCTTCCATTCCGGAGGAACAATCCAAAAAGTTCCGGCTTTGGTACCGGTAGTTCTTTTACCAATGTATGCGACGATATTATGATACATATCAAAGATATTTATAACATAATATCGTCCACCGGTATCTGGAACCTTAACCTTGAAAGGCGCTTCAAGAGTAAGTACTGAACTCATATAATATGTATCATTATTTGCTGTAGGCATGTCAGTATCCTTATATGTCGGAAGTCGTCTTGACCATCCGATCCGGTTAACCGGAGCCCTAAAACTTGCATCAGTCATATCCCGGGAAATATCAGTATACTTCCGTATTGTCCTTTCCATTCGAATCAGGGGATATCCCCATTCATATGCCAGAACGCCAAGCGCCCTTGCCTCTTCTTTATGACCCTCAGCTATATTGGATGGGGTTGTGCTTAAGGAAAGCAGAGCATCTTCCTGGGCTGATACCTTACATGGGATACTGGCAGCTGAAAAGACAGCTGCCAATATCATGTATTTATAAAAATGAGCGTTCATATTATTTATTTTTTATATATTCTATATCAGGAAGAATCCATTTCTTAACCATAAAATCATTGCCCGGATCATACAGCCTGAAATAACAAAACCATGATTTTCCTGGGATGGTTTGTATCCAGTTGTTAGTATTGGCCGCATTTTTTGGTTTCGCAGGACCTATAAACAAGTCAACACTACCGTCTTCGTTATAAGTCAGATCCATTCTGGACGATATGTCAGACCGTTGTATCTTATTCTCAATCATGGCTCTGGTAGCAATATCATATACAGTCAATGACCAGAATGATTTGGCAGGTACCTTTGGTGGAATATGTAATACATAGTTTTTGTCTCCATCAAGCCAGTTACCTTCATGGTCGGTATAGGCAGCCATATATACTTGTCCGTTACCGGTTTCATGGCCATGCATGTCAGGACCGTTCATAACTGCTTCATAAAACCAGGCTGCTCTTGCGTCCAGATCATCATAGTATTCATGCCGCTGGTCTGTAGGACAGACTAAAGCATATTCCCAATTTGATCCCTTAATATAAACAGACTCTTCTAATCTTTCATTATGAAAATCATTGGCCTTAGCCATAGCTTCTCCTACAAAAACTGCTTCTTTCAGAAGTTTTGCCTGAGATTCATCCGGTATAAAGCGTTTTCCTTTTTCTATGCCTAATGATTTAAGCATGGACATAAAGAAGCGATCTCTTTCTGCAACGTCCTCACGATTGATTATATCAGACAATCTATACCAGTATTCCATGCCATCAGGGTGCCATCCCTGCCATTTTTTGCCATTGGGAGAAATCCATCCCCTTGGATTGGGATTATCAAATTCAGACAGTGGATATACACTTGTCCCGTCCAGCATAAGTTTCTGTACATTTTCATCAGAAGAAATAATTCGGAAACCTATCAGAATGTTCTTTGACGGTGACTTCAGATATTCGTAACCTTCAGGCAACCGGACATCATCAGTACTCTCCGTTCCTATAATATACTTTCCGCCGGAATGGAATTGTGCGAATGTTCTCTGCCAGAAATCAACTACTCCACCAATCATCTCTCCTTTGGGAAGTTCCACAACCCATGGACCATCATTAAGGTCAATAAAACTGATAACGTATGGAGTAGTCCCGTTAAAAGTCAATCCGCCAAGCTTATCTTTGTAGGTGTTGTAATAAACTATTTGCCCGTTCTCAGCACCAAGTTGCTTAACATGGGCGTATTGCCATTGTGCCATTGAAACAAGCGGCATAGACCAAAGATATACCTGACATGCCCTTTGAAAGGAAACTTCATCGAGAAGTCTTTTTTGAGTTTCAGGCAAAGGATATCCATTATGAAAATCATGGGTAAAACATAAGTCACCTATTGGACTGGTTATCACAACACGGTTATTGTCAGCCCTTTTACAACTGGAAAGTAAGTAAGAAATGCATATTACAACTATTATACTTCTATTCAGAAATGTTCTAATCATGGTATAACTATATTAAAGTTGGGGTCTGCCTTGTCCATTGAAGTTATAATCCAGGTCAAGGCATTCCTGTTTCCAGATAAACGTACTTTTGAAGATGACTCCAGACTTTCGATTCTTTCTGAACCGGTCATCAGTTTTACAAAGTCTATTTTTGATATTTCCATATCCAAATCAGCTTCAGCCGCTTTCTCATTGATTCTATGCGACAGGGCTCCATTGCTGAGCATCATAACCACATCCTTGCCGGCATCAGTAAAATGTACGTTGACAGTAGATGTCTTACCGGAAGCCATCTTACCGTTTATCTGAATGGCAAAATAATCCAGCAGCATATCCTCACCCAGACTTGCTATGGCCTTGTCATCAACCATCTGTATGACAGCTTTATTCTTATCCTGCATTACTTCCTGAGCTCCAGTCAGATAGAAATTTCTCCATGGCCCACACTCTGCCTCATAGCCAAGTTTCTTATAAGTTTCAGACAAAAGTCTTCTTGCTGTTTTATTCTGTGGATCAGCAAAAACAAGATTATTCAGAAGTGTTGCACACCAGCGGTATTCCTTGTTTTCATATGATGTTTGAGCTAACCTCAAAACCTTTAAACTTCCTCCCATTGCTTCTACATATTTCTTGCCAAGTTCTGCAGGTGGAAGAGGATTCAGGTTCGCCGGATTTCCGTCAAACCATCCAAAATACATCTGATATTGTGATTTAACATTGTGACTTATGCTTCCATAATATCCCCTGCAATGAAATAAAGTGTCTATTGATTCAGGCAAGGTTATTTGTTCCGCTATCTCATTGGGTGTGTACCCTTTATTTGCAAGATTTAATGTCTGGTCATGAAGATAACGGTATAAATCCCTTTGTGCAGTCCAATAGCTTACAATGTTTTTGTTACCCCAAGTTGGCCAGTGGTGAGTAGAGAATGATACTTCCACTTCTTTGCCGTACTTTTGGATTGCTGTATCAATATGTTTGCTCCAAAGAAGTCCATTACGTACTACAGCACCTCTAAGCGTAAGCAGATTGTGAATTGTCCTATTTATTTCCTCAGCCACACAGAAAGCTTTTATCTGAGGGAAATAAATCATAATTTCAACAGGGGCTTCAGCTGAAGGTGCAAATATGAACTCCATTTCCAGTCCGTCTATATTCAGTCTTTCACCAGTCTGTTCAATTTCTTTGGTAGGTACAGGCATACCTTTTGATCCCACGGCATTAGTTTGTCCCAAGCCTGTACCGATATTTCCTTCCTGATTCTTAGGCAACTGGAAGCCATACATATAAGAAGCACGTCTCCCCATTGCAACTCCGGCCAACACGTTCTCTTCCTGGGCTGCTTTCAGAAAGCCCTTAGGGGTAATAATTTCTATATCCTTATTGGGAGCGTTTTTTATTACTCCCTCTATACCACCATAATGGTCTATATGAGGATGCGTAATGATTACTGCCTTTACAGGTAAATCTCCGATATGTTTTTTTATCATCTCATACCCTGCAGTGGCTGATGCGGTAGAGGTTGTAACATCTATCACAACCCATCCGTTATCCGTTCTTACAAAGGTCATGTTAGCCAGGTCAAAACCTCTTATCTGATATATTTTTCCCGGAACGACCTCAAACAGTCCGTGTATACTGTTCAGTTGGGACTGTCTCCACAAACTCGGGTTTGCGGTATTCGGACATTCTTCTTTTAAGAAATCCCATCCGGAAAGTGTGTATGATGTGCTTCCATCCGGATTTTTTATCTCGGACTCATCCCATGTAGCAATAAAGCCTTTTGTCGCATCATTAAAGTCTTGTTTATCATTAAAATTTAAATTGCCATGTTGTCCGAAAGCCAGTAGTGGAAAACAAATGGCACATGTTGTAATAAATCTTTTCATTGTATCTATACTTTTATGTTGTCCGATACAAAATTATTGTTTTTGTGATTTAAAACAGATGTAAGAATGTTCGCACTAAAGGTATAAATGTTATCTTTGCAGTGAAATATTGTTAAATAACAGTTTTTTTAAGGTAAATATGTCATTATGTATAACACTTTTCCGAAAATATCAGAATTCATAGACAGCAATGAGGGACATTCTTTCCTTATATGGAAAGAAGAAGATCTGTTTCCTGTTCTATCCTATCCGGCAAGAATTAATTTCATTGCCATATTCATATCCATTGAGGGCGTGATGGAAAATGAAATCAATCTGCAACCGGCATTAATAGATGATACCCATATCCAGGTTTATACGCATAGCCATGCAGCACGGATTTTAAGAAGAAGTGACAATTTCAAGTGTGTCGGAATTCTTTTCTCAAGAAAATACTGGGAGAGTACCATGCTGCATACGCATCCTTTTAACGCCCTTACAAGGTTAAGACCCTGTATTGAAGTTACGTCAGTGCAAAGAAAAAGACTTCTTGATTTCTATAAAATCATACGCTCACAAACTCAGGACAAAGGAAACGAATATAACAATGAGATTATAAAACATCTCATTATAGGAATGTTCTATGAATTAGGTGACATATATAAAGAGAATATTAAAAAAACGCCCAAGGATACAGCCGGTGAAGCATTGATGTCAAATTTCCTAGAGCTTATCTATAAGCATTATAAAGAACATAGGGACGTTGCATTTTATGCCAGAGAGCTATCGCTTTCACAGCGCTATTTCACTACAGCTATAAGACGTGCAAGCGGAGAGAGTGCACTTAAGTGGATTGAAAAATATGTTATTCTTGAAGCCCAGATATTGCTCAAGAATACAGATATGAGTATTAAAGAAATTGCTTCCAGTTTAAATTTCAGTGACACATCCGTGTTCTGCAAATATTTCAAGCGTATTTCAGGTATGTCTCCCGATACTTACAGATATTGTAAATAAATTATTCCGGTTAACTGGGCATATTATGGTAATAAGGCTATGTATTTTTTGCTCTAATAATACATAGCCTTATATCTGATTCATGCTATGCAATACATAAAATATGGAATATAAGGGAATGCCCGTTTAACTTATAAGTAATGCTATATGTAGCTAATGTTTGAATATCATTGTAGATTATATCAGAATTCATACTATACACCAAGCATTACGACCTGGCTTTCATAATAGTTTTTACTGTTCATAACAAAACCGTTTCCGTTTATTTCCTGTCTTATTCCGGACTTGTTCAAAATATCTGTTGCAGATAAGGAAACTTCCATTCTGTCATGAAGCAGTTTCTTACGTATCCCGAAATCCAATGAATTACGACTTAATATCTTACTCTGCGGAATAATGTCCGGGGCATAATAGATAAAGCCCATCTGCAATTCATAGCTTTTAGGCAGTGACACATGTGTGTTCAGTTTCAGGTTCCAGCTGTTTGTCTTGCTTTCACCAAAAGTGAAAGGCGGTTCGTAGGGATATATGGCGGTTCCGCTTGCCGATTAGATAATATTTCTATACCAGTTGAAACCCGCACTCATGTTCCAGCAAGAGAGAATTTTCTGTTCGATAAGTAATTCCGCGCCAAAGTTTTTGCCGTCATTAAGATTCTGAGTAATGGCATTCAGTGAAAGGTCTTTGTTGGTTGTATAGATACGGGTCAATATATCGTTGGTATGCTTGTAATAACCTGACAAATAGAATGAGCCAGACTTCCAGGTGTTTTTATATGCCACCTCGACGGTCTGAGTAAACTGTGGACGAAGATACGGATTTCCGGTCTTCAACACTTCAGGATCATCATATTTCGGAAATGGCCTCAAATCGAATTTCTGTGGACGGTCTATACGTCTG
>JAXEBI010000104.1:0-20436 GCA_034094155.1 Phocaeicola sp. | reverse complement strand
AGAACAGTGCTGAGAGTTCTTCTTCTTTTTCCTTCTTTTCTTTTGTGTTGTTTATTTGTCTTGCTATTGCACGGCACATATAGAAAAGTGTTCGGTCAAGAAAATGACTGTGGAAACGGTTTTGCATTTCTACTATAATGTATTCACCTGCTGATGTTACGCAGTACAAATCATATATAATACCGGCATCTCCTATATTGTCCGAATGATTTTCTTTATCCAGAAATATCAGATTTTCTATTACATGCTCACCTTTGAGTAATTCATTAAGCAAAGTTATGAGTAACTCCTTGCTGGCAGGTTGCCCGAATATTATTTTGAATCCGATGTCTGTAAACGGATTTACAAAATGTCCGCAGTTTAAATTGTCGTTGCTCATTTATTCCTCCATTTCTTTATTAAATATGATATATGTAAAACCTTGTATAGTAATTGTATAAGGAGAGATTTGTTTATGTTTTCACAAAGGTACAATTATTTTAAATATAGCCAATACTTTAAATTAAAATACGGCCAATTTTAAATATATATGTCTCAAAAAAATTAGGAAGATTGACGAGAATTCTTTTTATTAAGTTTAGTTTGATTATTTAGTTTTATTTAACTCGATTTTGGAATCAATAGAGCTACTTTTTTGGTTATATAATATATAGCTTATATATAATGAATAATCTGTTCTGGATTTATACATTTGGTATATTATATGCGTAATGGTTTATACATCTTATACATTGATTTATACATTATCCGAAGTTTATATACATTGTTTAATAAATAATACATCATGAATAAAGAACTTGATTTGGCCTGGAAACTTGTAGAATATACAGGGGTTAATGTTTTTCTTACAGGTAAGGCCGGCAGTGGAAAGACTACTTTCCTCCGGAATCTCAGAAGTGAGTCTTCCAAACGGATGATAGTGCTGGCACCTACGGGTATTGCAGCCATGAATGCCGATGGAGTTACCATACACTCTTTTTTCCAACTGCCTTTTGCTCCATTTGTTCCCGAGTCGTCTTTCAGTGCCGGAAGTAGTGCCAATTACAACTTTAAGTTCTCGAAAGAAAAGATTGCAATAATGAGAAGCCTGGACCTTCTTGTTATAGACGAAATAAGTATGGTGAGGGCCGATTTGCTTGATGCCGTTGATATGGTGCTGAGGAAATATAGAGACAGAAGAAAACCGTTTGGTGGTGTGCAATTGCTTCTGATAGGCGATCTTCAGCAGCTGGCTCCTGTAGTAAAGGACGATGACAGTGAACTGTTGTCCAGGTTTTATGATTATCTCTATTTCTTCGGCAGCCGTGCTCTACAGCAGACAAGGTATGTAACTGTAGAGCTCAAGAAGGTATACAGGCAGAATAACGGTGAGTTTCTGAATATTCTGAATGAAATAAGGGAAAACAGGGTAACTTCTGCCACCATAGCTAAACTTAATGAAAGGTTTATTCCCGGGTTCTCTCCATCGAAGGGGGAGGGGTATGTGTGTCTCACCACTCATAATGCAAAGGCTAATTCTATAAATGTAAAGGAACTCGACAAGATTTCGTCTGCTGCATTTACCTTTCAGGCTTCTGTTACCGGCGACTTCCCTTCGTATATGTATCCCACCGAAGAAACACTGGTTCTTAAATGCGGGGCACAGATTATGTTTGTGAAGAATGATTCTTCGGGCATGCATAAGTATTATAACGGTATGATTGGTACGGTAGACAGTGTAGGCACTAACTATGTTACAGTATCTACTCCCAATGGTGATGTTATAGAATTGGTAAAGGAGGAATGGACCAATTGTAAGTATACGCTTGATGATGAATCAAAGGAAATTACGGAATCTGTTTTAGGTAAGTTCAAACAGTATCCCGTGAAGCTGGCATGGGCTATCACTGTGCATAAGAGTCAGGGGCTGACTTTCGATAAGGCTATTATTGATGTGAAGGATGCTTTTGCTGCAGGACAGACGTATGTGGCATTGAGCCGTTGCCGCTCTTTCGAGGGACTCGTGTTGAGCGAGCCGATATCAGACAGGTCGGTCATTGCTGACAGGGTGGTGAGTGATTTTGTCAGGCATATCGACAGTCAGATACCCGATGATAAGACTGTGAGGGAACTTGAAAAGAGTTTTTATTTCAATCAGCTGGTGTGGCTTTACGGGTTTTATGAGATAGAAATGCTTCTGAATTCATGGATAAGACTTGTTGACGAGCATTTTGGTTATATGTATCCTAAATATGTAAATAACCTTAAAGAGGTGAGGGAAGATACTCTGTGTAACCTTAAGAAGGTAGGAGAAAACTTTCTTAAACAATGTATGGGCATTATCTGTAAATCCGATGATTATGCAGATGACAGTTATCTTATGGAGAGACTTAAGGTTGCAGCGAAATATATGTACGATAAATTCAGGCCTTTTGTGAGACTGTTTGCCTCTAATCCTATAGCTACGGATAATGCTAAGCTGAAGAGTAAAATAAAGGATGCTTTTGATGAAATAAAACTTGCTGCCGACATGAAGAATATTATGTTGTTAATGGTGCGTACATACGGATTCAGTCTTGATACTTTTCTGAAAAAAAGAAATTACTATTATGTTGACTTCACCGAAACTGGCAAGAGTAAGGGAACGAAGTCGGCCGGGACTTTTAAATCTGAAAGTTCTTCAAACTCAAAGTATTCATTAAAACCTAAGTATTCATTAAAGCCTAAGCTGCATTACGACTCTGACGATTCTCTGAAGTCAGAAATAGATGAAGTTGCCGACAGTTCTGAAAATGCAGATGTGGATTCTTCTTTCAGAAACGAGGATATTGCTCATCCGGAACTGCTTGAGATGCTTAAGGAGTGGAGGTACAATAAAGCAAAGGAACTTAAACGTCCTGCTTATACTGTGCTTCAGCAGAAAGCAATGCTTGGTATAGCCAATATGCTTCCTGTTACTTCGGAAGATTTGTTGAAGGTGCCTTCTTTAGGTCAGAAGACTTTCGATAATTATGCCATTGAGATAATGTCTGTAATAAGGGCGTATAGGGGGAAAAAGGAGTAATGTGCTGTTTAAATATTTATGAATATTATGTTAAATTTCGTATCTTTACGGCGGTTTTCATAAATAAACGGTTCTCATGATTTAATTTGCCGTAATTTACGGTTCGTTATTTAGTATGACATAATTTATGTAGCATATTCAAAGAAACGTAAACCGTAACATGAATTCGGAATTTAATTTTTTTTTGATTTATATATGAATAGAATGTTATTTGCAGCAGGACTGTCGTTTGCTCTTTGTGCTTGCGGCGGTTCACAAAAGAATGAGGTGTCGGATAACCCATTCTTTACAGAGTATTCTACTCCTTTCGGGGTTCCTCCGTTCGACCAGATTAAGCTGGAGCATTATAAACCGGCTTTCATAAAGGGTATGGAAGAACAGGCTAAAGAGGTTGAGGCTATAGTAAACCAGAAGTCAGTACCCGACTTCGACAATACTATCGCTGCCCTTGATGCGAGTGGCAAGCTTCTTGATAAGGTGAGCTATGTGTTTTATGGTCTTAACAGTGCCAACACTTCCGATGAAATGCAGGCACTGAGCAAGGAAATGTCGCCACTCTTGTCGAAACATAGTGATGATATCAATCTTAACCCTAAACTGTTTGAGAGAGTAAAACAGGTGTACGACCGTAAGGATGAGCTTAATCTGAACAAGGAACAGGCAAAGCTTCTCGAAGAGGTGTATCGCGGATTTGTCAGGGGTGGTGCTAACCTTGATGCCGATAAACAGGCTAAGCTTCGTGAACTGAACAGTGAGATTTCTATGTTGCAGCTTACTTTCGGACAGAATATGCTGAAGGAAACTAATGATTTCCGCCTTGTGATTGATAATGAAAAAGATCTTTCCGGTCTTCCTCAGAATCTGATTGATAATGCTGCTGCCGAAGCTGAGGCTGATGGTATGAAGGGCAAGTGGGTGTTTACACTTCATAATCCGAGTGTTATGCCTTTCCTTCAGTATGCAGATAACCGTGAACTGCGTGAGAAAATCTTTAACGGATACATTAACCGTGGCAACAACAATAATGATGCCGACAACAAAAATGTGGTTCGCGAACTTATAACAAAGCGTCTTGAAAGAGCGCAGCTGATGGGTTATGATGATTGTGCTTCGTTCATTCTTGAGGACCGTATGGCTAAGAACTCGGAGAACGTGTATAAACTGCTCGACCAGATTTGGACTCCTGCTCTTAATCAGGCTAAGGCAGAATTGAATGACATTCAGGCTGAAATCAAGAAGAGCGGTGAAAGTTTCGAGGCTGAAGGTTGGGACTGGAGATATTATTTCGAGAAGGCAAAGAAGGCTAAGTTTGATCTCGATGAGAACCAGATTCGTCCGTATCTGAAACTTGAGAATGTGCGCGAAGGAGCTTTCTATGTGGCCAACAGACTTTATGGTATTACTTTCACTCCTATAAAGAATATTCCTCTTCCGCATCCTGAGGCTGAGGCTTTCGAATGTAAGGATAAGGATGGTACTCATCTTGGTGTATTGTATATGGACTATTTCCCACGTGCAAGCAAGCGTGGCGGTGCTTGGTGTGGCTCTTATCGTTCGCAGAGTTATAAGGACGGCAAGCGTGTGGCTCCTGTGGTGACTATTGTGTGTAATTTTACTAAACCTGTAGAAGGTCAGCCTGCTTTGCTTAGTGCCGATGAGGCTTCTACTCTTTTCCATGAGTTTGGACATGCTCTTCACAGTCTGTTCCGTGATGTGCATTATTCTGGTATTGCCGGTGTCCCTCGCGACTTTGTGGAGCTTCCGTCGCAGATTATGGAACACTGGGTGTTTGAGCCTGAGGTATTGAAGGTATATGCCAAGCATTATCAGACTGGTGAGGTTATTCCTGCAGAGCTTATAGAGAAACTCGACAAGAGTGGTAAGTATGGTCAGGGTTTTGCTACTACCGAATATCTTGCTGCTTCGTTGCTCGATATGGATTTCCATGTTCTTAAGTCGGTAGATCCTGCAATGAATGTAATGGATTTCGAACAGGAAACACTTGGTAAGAGAGGTCTTCTGAAACAGATTCCTTCACGTTATCGTACTACATATTTCAATCATACTATGGGTGGTGGATATACAGCTGGTTATTATAGCTATATCTGGGCTGAGGTTCTCGATTCTGATGCATATGAGGCTTTCAGTGAAACCGGTGATATTTTCAATCAGGAAGTTGCTTCTAAGTTCCGTAAATATGTGCTTACTCCTGGTGGCATAGATGATGCTATGGATATGTACAAGAACTTCAGAGGTAAGGAGCCGGGCATTGAACCTCTTCTGAAGAAAAGAGGATTGAACTGATATAGTGTGAGTTCATTATAACCTTCCGGGTTTATGAATGATACTCTTTGAGTGTTTTATAAATAGAGTTTTATAATATAAAGATAAAGGAACATCGGTTTTGCCGTATAAGCTATACCGATGTTCCTTTATTTTTATTTTATATATCTTGTAGTTTAATGAAATTTTGCTGTGAAATTATCTTTAAATTTGTATATTATAAATGTAATAGCTAATTTTATGAACCATTATATAAATAATTAAGTTTGTGCAATATGAAGAATTATGATATTGAAAGAATTTTATGGCCGGCTTTTAAGTTGTTCTTAATGTATAATTATGAAGGAGTCTCTACGGCAAAACTGGAAGAAGCTACAGGTTTAACAAGGGGTGCAATATTTTTTAAGCATAAGACGAAAGAAGCTCTGTTTAAGGCTGTAATAGATAAGTATGTATTTGATTTAAAGTTAGGGTCTCTTGATATAAACGATGCTCATAGCCTAAAAGAATTTATTGATAAGTTTTTGGATGGAGTTGAAGAACGCATGAATAGCATGAAATCAATAATTGATATTCCTGATATGCATGGTGGATATTTTAATTTGTTATATCAAGCCGCAAAGTTTTATCCGGAATTTGGCATTAAGATTACTGAAATGTTTAGTGCTGGCATTAAAATATGGGAAGACATTATACAGAAGGCGAAAGATTCTGGCGAGATAAAGCCAAGTTGTGATGTGCATAAAACAGCATTACAATTCAGGTATATTTATACTGGTATGTCTTTTGAAGATAGTCTCTATAAAGGTTTAAATGTTGATTTATTAAGAGATTTATATTATTCAATTTATAAAGGGTTGGAAAATGTGAAGTAAAATTTTATATATACAAGTTATTATTCATGATTATCTGAGGTTATGGATATAAAAATAAAGCTGTGATGATTTATCAGAAAATGATAAGCCACCACAGCTTTATTTTTTATGCTTATATATTTTTTATATATTAAAGTTGGAATCAGTCCAACCTCCACCTGTTAACTGCAGATTTGTTTCGGCTGACTTCTGAATTACCACCTTTATTTATTGTATTGTACTGTTATTCCGAAAACAGTTCTGTAACTTGTTGTCTGTTACTTTCCGTATTTTTCTATCAAATCTCCTGCTACGGTATCACCCATTTCTTGTGCTTTCTTGAGATTTTCAAGGCCGGCCTTCTTGGTCTTGCTGTCTTTTATCTGGCAGTAACCCAACATTCTGTAGGCTCCTGCATTCTCAGGATCAAGACTTATTGCTTTTTCAAGAGCTGTAATAGCTTCGGGCAACTGGTTTACTCTTATATGAACACCACCCTTTTCAACCCAATATGAAACATTGGAAGGCTCAAGTTCCACTGCCTTGTTTATGTCGTTTATGGCCTGCTGGTACATACGGCACTGCATTTCCGACTGCAGGCGGATAACGTAAAACTCTGCTGCTACCTGTCCCAACATTGCATCGTAGAATGAATTGTAGTCCAGAACTGCTTCGCGGTACATCTTTGCATCGGCTTTCACCCTTGC
Source organism: Phocaeicola sp. (assembly GCA_034094155.1). Classification (GTDB taxonomy): domain Bacteria; phylum Bacteroidota; class Bacteroidia; order Bacteroidales; family Bacteroidaceae; genus Phocaeicola. The sequence continues at coordinate 13,549 of JAXEBI010000104.1, read as the reverse complement.
ACGCTCAAACAGATATGGGGCTGCATCTTTTCCGTATGGCTCTGGGTATTTGGCTACGGCACTGTCGAGTAATGCTATTACTTCTTTCTTCTCGCTGCCTTCAATGAGTTCCTTTGCCTTTGCTGCTGCATAGAATATTGCTGCCGAAGCCATTGGTGACTTGCATACTGCTTCGTAGGCTGTGAAGGCTTCGCCATATTTGCTCATGGCAAAATAGATGTCGCCCTGCAACTGGTAGTACAGGCCTTCTGGAGCAATCGAAATAGCCGAATTTATTTCATTCAGGGCTTTGTCTAATGTCCAGTCGGATAACGGTTTCTTTCCTTCAAGTCCTACATTGTAATTGTACAGCAGCTTGCTGTAATTATAATGTGCCTCTTCTTTCTTTTCGGCTACCTTGAACATCTGTTCTATATCCGCTTCTGTATTCTTTATGGTAGCTTCACTGTTTTCGCCCATGTAGTATGTGGCTCTTCTAAGATATCCTTCCATATTATTAGGATACATATTTATGAAATCATTTAGCAAGCCAAGGTACTCCTGCTTGTCGAGCTGAGATGACATCATATACAGAAAGACAAGTGCCTGTGACTCATCTTCAGGGAGTCCTTTCTTTATTTTGATTGACTGGAGTGTCATATCGTTTCCCGAAAGGGCATTGATGGAAAGTGACTTAGCATAGTTGATGCCGATGGCATAACTTTCCTTACTTTCAGGGTCGGAATTTCTCTGGATTAGTCCGATTACTTCACCGTTGGCGTTTACAAGTGGGCAACTTACGTCTTTGTCGCCTGTCTGCATTGACAGGGTGTAATAGAAGGAATTGTTGGCTATGGTATCAATCTTTGATATGGTACCGCTGATTCCGTTGGCCGACTTCTGTGTTGAATATGGAAGAACATATACCTGTTCGCTACTCTTTCCAGGGGTTTGTGAAGGCATGAGGGCCACTTGTTTTTTGGCTACTTCTGTTCTGAATCTCACCACATCGTACATGTCGTTGGCTCCTAAGATAAGTGTTACAGGCAGTTCTTTTCCATCGGCTGTAACCACTACAGCACGGTGGGCATCCTTAAACAGACTATAGTCGGAAACGGCTGTACCGTTTTCGTCTATATAGAATCCGTTTCCTGTATTCAGAATCTTGTTGTCGGCATTATATGTGATTATAGAAAAAACCGCCTTGCGGGCTTTGTCGGCCCACTTTGGCAGTTCCTGTGCCCAGACTGAACCGAAACTCAGGGCACAGGCTACCATTAATATTGTTTTTTTCATACTGTCGTTGTAGTTGATTAAAGATTTGTGAGGTTTGGGTTACTGTTCGTTTCCTTCTGCGGAGAATCCACGCTGCTTTACAGCCTCGTATATAAGTATACCGGCTGCTACAGATACATTCAATGATTCAATAGTTCCGAAAAGAGGAATCTTTATCCATTCATCGCATAATGAAAGGTGCTCGTATGGAACTCCTGTGTCTTCGGCTCCCATTATAATACATGTAGGAGATGTGTATTCAGCTTTTGTATAGTCATAATCTCCTTTCTCTGTAGCGGCTACAATTCTGAATCCGCTGTCTTTAAGGAACTTTATGGTATTTGTGATATTGTTTTCACGACAAACCGGAATCTTGTGAAGCGCTCCGGCAGAAGTCTTTATGGCATCTGCGTTTACACTTACACTGTTTTTTGAAGGTATGATGATTGCATCCACACCGGCACACTCGCAGGTACGGGCAATGGCTCCGAAATTACGTACATCTGTAAGTCCGTCGAGAAGGATTATTAGCGGATTCTTTCCCTGTTCGAACAGAAACGGAACAATATCTTCTGTTCTCTGGTATGTGATAGGGGAGATAAAAGCTACCACTCCCTGATGGTTCTTACGGGTAATTCTGTTTATGCGTTCCACCGGTACACGCTGAACCGGAATAAAAGTATCTTTAAGTGCGGCAAACAGTTCTTTCGACAAGTCGCTCTGTATATCTTTTTTTACCAGGACCTTGTCGATTTCCTTGCCGGCTTGAATAGCCTCTATTACGGCTCTTACGCCGAATATCATTTCATTTTTCTCTATCATAATATCTTATTGTTATCTTGTTTACTCTTTTTAATCAAATATTTACTTTTGGTAATCAAATGTTTACTCTTTTTAATCAATTTGTGTGGGTTCCTTGATTGTATATACCGGATTCTGCCTATCCTAATCCCAACAGCGAACGGGCATTGTTTCTTGCCGCTTCTGTCAGGGTTGAACCGCTTAGCATGTTGGCAATCTCATCTATACGTTCTTCGTCTGTAAGACGGCGAATGTGACTGTTGGTTCCGGTTTCTGTATCCTCCTTGTATACTTTATAGTGCGCATTTCCTCTGGCTGCAATCTGCGGCAGGTGAGTGATACTCATCACTTGTCTGTTCTGTCTTCCCATGTCCTGCATTATCAGGGCCATCTTTTCGGCAATGGAACCAGACACGCCGGTGTCTATTTCGTCGAAAATAATGGTAGGAAGTTTCACTGCTCCGGCTATCATAGCCTTAAGGGAAAGCATGACTCGTGCTATTTCACCACCCGAAGCTATAGAGGCAACATTTTGCAGTGTTCCGTTTTTATTGGCCGAGAAAAGGAAATTCACACTGTCGAGTCCGTTGGAATCGGGCTCTTTTCTGGCTGACATTTCTACGGCAAACCTTACGTTTGGCATTCCGAGAGGAACGAGAAGTGATTCCATCTGCGATTCTATCATGGATGCACTTTTCTTTCTCAGGCCTGTAAGAATATCGGCTTTGGCAATTACCTCTTTGTAAAGTTCGTCTTTCTGCCTTTCGAGTTCAGCAATTCTTTCGTCCGATGAAGAAATCATGTTGAGCTGTTCACGATACCCTTCGGCTACTGCTATCAGTTCGGTATCTGTCTTTACATGATGCTTCTGCATTAAAGAGTATATGAGGTTCAGCCTTGAGTTTACATAATCCATTCTCGAAGGGTTGAACTCTACTGATTCCTGAGCTGAATCGAGGTCCTGTGCTATATCTTTCATCTCTATATAGCAGCTTTCGAGTCTCTCTTTCCATTCTTCGGCAGAAGGAAATACCTTTGTTATGCTTCCCAGGGCCTGGATGCTTTCTTTAATCAGACTTACGCATCCTCCTTCATCGCCTCCGGTTCGCTGATATGCTCTGTACAGACCGGCTTTTATGTCTTCGGCGTGGGTGAGAGTCTCAGATTCCTGTTCGAGTGAGCTTACCTCATCTTCTTTCAGTTCGGCATCTTCCAACTGCTGTAGCTGGAATCTTATATAGTCTTCTTCCTTTCTTGTTTCCTCTGCTTTTCTGATACACTCCTCAAGTTCACGGCAGGCTTTTCTGTAGTTTGAGTAAATGGACTGATATTCCGCCAGTTCCTTGTGGTCTTGTGCCAGAATGTCGAGTACGTTGAGCTGGAATCCTTCCTTGTTGATGAGCAGATTCTGATGCTGGCTGTGAACATCTATCAGTTTTTCGCCAAGCACTTTCATCTGGGTGAGTGAGGCCGGTGTGTCGTTTATGAAGGCTCTGCTTTTTCCGTTGATGCCAACCTCCCTGCGTATGATGCACTCATCCTTATCGTATTCCATATCGTTGAGTCTGAAAAACTCTTCAAGACCGTATGATGAAATATTGAATTTAGCCTCAACTATACACTTCGTTGCTCCTTTTCTTATAGATTTCACATCGGCTCTTTGTCCTAAGAGTAATCCTATAGCTCCAAGGATGATGGATTTTCCGGCTCCGGTTTCTCCTGTTATGACAGAAAAGCCCGGTTCGAAACTTATATCCAGCTTGTCTATAAGTGCATAGTTCTGAATGAAGATGGATTGTAGCATATTCTTTGATTTATTATTACGTTTAGAGTTTTCTCTTTTAGAGTTTTTCTCTTATTACATCTGCCAGATGGTTTACTATATCTTCTGCCACTTCGGTCTTGCTCTTGAGAGGGAAGTCTACAGCCTTGTTTTTATCGACAATGGTTATCTTGTTGGTGTCGTGTCTGAATCCGGCTCCTTTGTCATTGAGTGAATTGAGAACGATGAAGTCGAGATTTTTTCTTTGCAACTTTCCCTTTGCATGTTCAAGCTCATTGTTGGTTTCGAGTGCGAATCCTACCATGACCTGTCTGTCTGTTTTCATCTCACCCAATGAGGCTGCTATGTCTCTTGTAGGTTTAAGACGTAGTACCATATCATCTTTTTCTCTCTTTATTTTCTCTCCGGCAGTATATTCTGGAGTGAAGTCGGCTACAGCTGCACACAGAATGGCTGCATCCGATTCTCTGAATGCCGCAACGGCCGCATCGTACATTTCGGCAGCACTTTCCACATCTATTCTTTTAATGTTGGGATGTTTTGCGGTAAGGCTTACCGGTCCGCTGACTAACGTAACCTCTGCTCCCCTTGAAGCGCAGCATTCGGCCAGTGCAAATCCCATTTTGCCTGAAGAGTAATTTCCTATGAATCTCACCGGGTCTATCTTCTCGTATGTTGGTCCGGCTGTAATCATAATCTTTCTGCCCTTGAGGTCTTCCGGTTGTTTGGGAGTATCGCTGAAGAAGTTTTCCAGGATCTCTGCTATTTTTTCAGGCTCTTCCATTCTTCCCTTTCCTACAAGGTGACTTGCCAGTTCGCCTTCAGAAGGTTCTATTATATGATTACCGTAAGAACGCAGAATGTCGAGATTCTTCTGTGTGGAAGGATGGGCAAACATATCGAGGTCCATTGCCGGGGCAACGAATACAGGGGCCTTCATAGATAGATATGTTGTAACAAGCATATTGTCGGCTATGCCATTTGCCATTTTCCCTATGGTAGAGGCTGTGGCAGGAGCTATTACCATTGCGTCTGCCCAGAGTCCCAAATCCACATGGCTGTGCCATGTTCCGTCTCTTCGGGCAAAGAATTCGCTTATTACAGGTTTGCTTGTAAGAGTGGAGAGAGTAAGAGGTGTAATAAACTCCTTCCCGGCAGGAGTAATGACTATCTGTACTTCTGCGCCCTTCTTTATTAAGGCTCTGGCAAGTACTGCAGCCTTATATGCCGCAATACTTCCTGTTATGCCCAAAACTATTTTTTTCCCTTTTATCATATTGGTTTTTCTTTCCTTGAACTTGAAAAAGTTTTATGTGGTTATATTTTGCCGGATATGTGCTTATTTTATCATTCCGCTTTCACGCAATCTGATTTTTGTGAGCACATTCTTGGTGTTGAGTGAGAAATCTCCATTCATTATCCAGCCATAGTATCCCATATCCTTTTTCAGAACTTCGGCTACAGGGATACCTTTATATTTGCCGAAATTGAATATTTCCACACCGTTGTCGTCGTATACTATTCTTCCGGCAAAGTCGACATTCTTCGAATAGCTTGAATAATCGGAAAGGAAGTTGATGTCATTTTCAAGAACTTCCGGATATTTGTCGAGTTGTGCCTTCAGAACCTCGTATGTGGCTCTTGTATCGGCTTCAGCTGTATGTGCGTCTTCGAGATTCTTGCCGCAATAGTACTTGTATGCAGCCGATAGGGTTCTCTGTTCGAGTTTGTGGTATATTACCTGAACGTCGACAAACTTTCTTTTGGTAAGGTCGAGGTCTATTCCGGCACGGAGGAATTCTTCCACAAGAACCGGAACATCGAATCTGTTTGAGTTGAACCCTGCGATATCAGAACCTTCGAAGTCTTTGGCTATATTGGCTGCAACCTCCTTGAAGGTAGGACAGTCGGCCACATCAGCATCGTATATGCCATGGATGGCAGACGATGCTTCAGGAATATGCATCTCAGGGTTGATACGCATGGTTTTGCTTTCTTCGTTGCCGTTTGGATATACTTTGAGATAGCAGATCTCAACTATGCGGTCGGAAGTGATATTTGTTCCGGTTGTCTCCAGGTCGAAGAAAATCAGCGGGTTTTTCAGATTAAGTTTCATAATTGTAATGCGTCAAAATCGTTAGTCGTTAAGCATCATAGGCATGAGCAGCATAAGCAGATCTTCGTCTTCCTGCTGTTCTTCCGGTACTATTACACCAGCTCTTGATGGGTCTGCCAGTTCGATAATAATATTCTGTGAGGAGATATTGTTAAGGATTTCTATCAGGAATGATGATTTGAATCCTATACTCATGGCCTTGCCGTCGTACTGGCATGCAAGAGTTTCTTCTGCCGATGTAGAGAAGTCTATATCCTGTGCAGAGATGGTCATGCTGTTTTCCTGCAGGCTAAGTTTGATAAGACTGCTTGCCTGTGAAGAGAAAACAGAAACACGTTTCAGGGCACTGATGAATGTGGCTCTGTCGATAGTTGCCTTATGAGGGTTGTTCTGTGGAATAACAGAGTTGTAGTTTGGATATCGTCCTTCGATAAGACGGCATGACATCTGGTAGTTTTCGAGTGTGAACAGTGCATTCTTGTCGTCGAAACTTATCTGAACATCTCCCTGTTCCTTAGGAAGTATATTTTTCAGAAGGGTAGACGGTTTCTTTGGAAGGATGAAAGCAGCCTTTTCGTCGCCTCTCGAAGCATACGACTTGTTTCTTACCAGTTTGTGTCCGTCGGAAGCTACCAAAGTTACATCTTGCTGTGTGATGTCGAAATAAATACCGTTCATAACCGGTCTTAATTCATCGTCGGCTGTGGCAAACACGCATCTGTTTATGCCGGTAAGCATTACATCGGCAGCAATGGTAATGTTTACTGCACTCGGACTCATCTGTTTGGCGATAGGGAATTCATCACCGTTCTGGGCCATAAGGCTGTACTTACCGTTCTGATATTTGACTATGATTTCGAGTGTATCAGGATTGATATTGAAGTTCAATGGTTGTTCCGGATTTTCCTTCAAGGCTTCGAGTATAGTCTTTGAAGAGATGGCAAACTTACCTTCCCCGTTGTAGTCACTGACTTCGATACATGTTGAAAGAGTTGTTTCTCCATCGGATGCAGTCATTGTAAGAGTCCCGTCTTGAAGCTCAATTAGAATACAGTCTAAAATAGGCAATGAGTTTTTAGAGTTTATTACACGACTGATAGCCTGTAGGTGGCTGAACAATGTTGTACTGGAGACTATAAAATTCATGGTGCTTATAATTTATGTTGTTTTTATGTTTTATATTTTATCTATTCTCACATATATAGTTCTTATATGGTTTTATATTTATAAATTATATTGAACTATATATGATGTATGTGATGTATGGTGCCTAATATATAAATAAACCGATAAATGAACCGATTAAGCTGTTTATTATTAAGTACACTTTTAATTGCCAAAGTTACAAAAAGATTGTGGATGAATTGTAAGAAAAGGGACGAAAAATATCATATCCTGACAAAAAAAGACCTTTAAAAATTAGATTACTTCTTTGGAAAAGTGTATTTTCGTGTCGAAAATTAAATTAATGTATTGAATATGGAAATAACAGGAAAAATTATTGCCGTTCTGGAACCACGTGGTGGAGTGTCAAAAACAGGCAACAACTGGAAGGTTCAGGAATATGTACTTGAAACACACGATCAGTATCCACGCAGAATGTGTTTTGATGTTTTTGGTGAAGATAAGATACAACTCTTTAATATTCAGGCAGGTGAAGAACTAACAGTTTCGTTCGACATTGATGCGCGTGAATGGCAGGGCAGATGGTTCAACAGTATCAGAGCATGGAAAGTGGAACGTGTTTCTCAGGGTGTTCCTCCTCAGATGCCTCCGGTAGACGCCGGTTTCCCTCCAATGGGTGCGCCTATGCCACCGGCAGATTTCTCATCGGGCGATGACAAGGATGATCTTCCTTTCTGATAAATCTGAAATTGTCACTTTCTGACATACATATTGTCGCTTTCTGACATACATGTTATGAATAAACAAAATAAAAGCCACACCGGTACGTATGAGTTTTCCGGTGTGGCTTTTTGTTGTATTAAGGATTTGTAAAATATGCTTACGAGTTCATGCTGAGCAGGAATTCGTCATTGTCTTTTGTCTTTTCGAGTCTGTCTTTTACAAAATCCATGGCTTCTACAGGATTCATATCCGACAGATATTTACGCAGAATCCACATTCTGTCGAGTGTTGTCTTGTCGAGCAACAGATCGTCACGGCGAGTACTTGAAGCAACAATGTTGACTGCCGGGAATATACGCTTGTTGCTCAGGTTGCGGTCGAGCTGCAATTCCATATTTCCTGTACCCTTGAATTCTTCGAAAATAACTTCATCCATCTTCGAACCAGTGTCGATAAGTGCAGTAGCTATAATGGTCAGCGAACCACCTCCTTCAATGTTACGTGCCGCACCGAAGAAGCGTTTTGGCTTATGAAGGGCATTTGCATCCACACCACCAGAGAGCACTTTTCCCGAAGCAGGAGAAACTGTATTGTAAGCGCGTGCAAGGCGGGTAATGGAATCAAGGAAAATCACCACATCATGTCCGCTTTCCACCATACGTTTTGCCTTCTCGAGAACTATTCCCGCAATTTTAACATGGCGTTCTGCCGGTTCGTCGAATGTAGAAGCGATGACTTCTGCCTTTACGCTGCGTGCCATATCGGTTACTTCTTCAGGTCTTTCATCTATAAGAAGCATAATCATATATACCTCAGGATGATTCTCGGCTATGGCATTGGCAATATCTTTCATAAGGATTGTCTTACCTGTTTTAGGCTGTGCCACGATTAGTGCACGCTGTCCTTTTCCGATAGGAGAGAACATATCCACTACACGTGCCGAAAGATTATCATTATATCCTTTGCAAAGCTTGAATTTTTCGTCAGGGAACAAAGGAGTAAGATGGTCGAAAGGAATACGGTCACGAACCAGTGCAGGATCCGAACCATTGATTTTGTTGACTTTTACGAGAGGGAAATACTTTTCACCTTCTTTAGGAGGACGTATAGCACCTTCTACCACATCGCCGGTCTTTAGTCCGAAGGCCTTGATCTGCGACTGTGATACATATATGTCGTCCGGAGAAGAAAGATAATTGTAGTCTGATGAGCGCAAGAAACCATATCCGTCAGGCATTATTTCAAGAACTCCCGATCCTGTGATGATGTCTTCGAAATCATAAACCTTTTCTACAGGTTTTACCGGTTGCTGGGCAGGAGCTTCCTGCTGTGGCTGTACAGCCTGAGACTGAATGTCGGCCGGTTCTGCTTCAGGAGCAGGAAGTTGCATCTGAGGTACGGCCGGAAGTTGTGCATAACTTTGGGCATTTGCTTGAGTGCCATTCTGCATAGCGGCCTGTGCTTCTGGATTCATGGCTGCACTCTGCTGCAAGTTCTGTACGTTATTCTGGTTGTTCTGCGCATTCTGATTGCCGGCATTACGATTCTGCTGGTTTCTGTTGTTCAACTGTTTACCGTTTTGCAGCTTGTTGTTCTGCTTATTGTTCTGCTGTTTGTTGTTCTGTACCTTCTTGTTGTTTTTTCTCTGCTGGAATTTATTGTCGTAAGAAGGTATAACAGGTACTTCCATTTTAGTGGCTTCAAACTTGCCTAAAAGTTCAGAAGGAATTTCGAATTTTTCAGAAGGAAGGTCTTCGATAGGAATAAAGTCGTCACCGCCTCTGCTGAAGTCAAGTGGAGGCAAGTCCATGTCATCATCATCGAAAAGTACAGGGGCAGGGATTTCTTTTTTGGTACTCTGTTTTTTGTTTGATTTCTTTGTTGCAGGCTCGTTGGCCACAAATTCCGGTTCAGTGACAGGTTCCGCTGCGGTTTCCTTCACTTCTGCGTCTTTTTCGGCTGTTGTCTTGTTCTTTGAGCCTGGTTTTCTTCCACGTTTTGCTTTAGGCTTGTCTTCTGTTTCGGCAACAGACTTGGCTGTCGCGTCATTGACCGTTGTATCAGAAGCTACGTTTACAAGGGTTTCGGGTGTTGTGCTGGCCGAAGCTTCGTTAGCTGCTGCGGCATTTGAAGAAACTGCCGGAGTGTTGGCTTCGAGTTTCACAGCTTTGTCTTTTGTAGCTGTATAAACCTTGTCCCCTTCTTTTTTAACGCTGATGCGGGATCTTTTCTTTGTCGGACCTTCTTTGCGGTCATCGGCCGACTTGTCGGAATTAGCCTTTTTTGCAGCGCTTACAATAGCCTGTTCGTCAAGAATCTTATAGACAAGCTCTTCTTTCTTTAGCGCGTCAACTTTTTTCAGACCCAACTCTTTGGCTATCTGTTGCAATTCGGACACGTCTTTGTCATTTAGTTGAATGATATTATACATAAGTGTATGTGTATAAAAATAAGTTTAGTAATATATTCCTGAGTGCATAAATTTGTGTATTGCATATTAAATTCGCATTATATACATCTTCCGGGCAAACTGTTGAAAAATAGAAGTATACATTTAAGAGTATACAATTATAATTTGCAATGAATGAAATATTATTGCATCTGGGCTTTTAATTACTTTAAAATAATGATTGTTTAACTGATAATAAATTTGGAATACATGCTTTATCTTTTTTGAAAAGATTTGAATAGCATTTACGAGTACAAAAATAGTTATTTATGTCAGATTACCAAAACATTTTGTGCACTTTTTTACATTATTGTCTTTATTAATTCGGATAATTGTGTTAATTTAGCACTTGAAAAATCATTTTATTAAGAAAAAAGATATGAAGAAAGTTATTTTTACAGAGAAGGCACCGGCGGCAATCGGTCCTTATAGTCAGGCAATTGAGGCTAACGGTATGGTGTTTATGTCAGGTCAGATTCCTGTGAATCCTGCAACTGGCGAGTTTGTGGAAGGTGGAATTACAGAGCAGACTACACAGGTATTCGAAAACATAAAGAATGTACTGGCAGAAGCCGGACTGACAACTGCAAATGTAGTTAAGACAACAGTTTTCCTTGCCGACATGTCGATGTTTGCAGATATGAATGCTGTTTATGCAAAATATTTCGAAGGTGATTTCCCAGCACGTTCGGCTGTTGCCGTTAAGGCTTTGCCAAAAGGTGCCCTTGTAGAAATTGAATGCATCGCAGTAAGATAATTTCAATTAAGTGAAAGCAGTTGGATAATGTCAATATATCACTGTCAGACATTGGTTTGTAGTGTCTTTATCTGTTGCTGACAGAAATATCCGGATTCAATTCAGTTTTGGATCCGGATATTTTTATTACTTTTGTGGAAGTTAAAATAATAATAATCTGTTTGTTGCCATAGAATATCCGGCAGCAAAATAAAAACACTATACAGTCTTATGAATAAATACATATCACCGGGATCATGGTTCTCACTTGAATATCCCACAGGATGGAATGAGTTTGAAGATACAGAAGACAGTTTCCTGTTTTATAATCCTGAGAAATGGAGCGGCAATTTCCGTATTTCTGCCTTCAAGGGTGAAGGCAAACTATATGCCAAGGAATGCATTGACTACGAGTTCAAAAATAACCGTGGCGCCAAACCGGTAAGGATTGGTGAGTGGGATTGTGCTTATTCTACTGAGAATTTTCAGGAAAACGGAATCTGGTATACTTCACACTTATGGGTTACAGGCAAAGGTGACATATCTGTGGAGTGCTCTTTTACAGTAGCCAAGGGGGAAAGCCAGAAGGTGGCAGAGAATATAATCTCTACATTGCAGGTTAGAAATGAGGGCGACCAGCTGTGGAAAGAAATCATCCCTGTCCGTGTTCTGGAAATCAATGCCATAAACGAAGCTTTCGACTGGGCTGTGACTACAATCAAAAAACAGCTTACCAAGGACTTTACTTCATCGGAAGCTGATATCGCAAGCATACAGAAGGTAATGGACAGCGGAAAGTTCAATAATAACCAGCGTCAGGCATGGGAATCGTTTGGTGTGGCTTTCGGAGCTATTTTAGTCAACGAGATGGACGGAATGGACTGGGTTACTGTAATAGACGGTAATAAGGAAACTCCTGCTTTGAGGTTTGCAAATACAGATGTGATTGTTTATCCGTTCCAGCTGGTATGGAACAGAGTGAAGAATGGCAAGTCTTGCAGCCTGAAATCGGAATTCGACAAAATAAAGGCTGAGGTTGAGAAAGCTATAAACGAACAAGACAATTGAATATAATATGACTCCATATCTACAAATTGAAAATCTTACCAAATCGTTCGGCGACCTTGTGCTGTTCAATTCCATATCTTTTGGTATTGCTGAGGGACAGAAAATAGGATTGATAGCCAAGAACGGTTCCGGAAAGACTACTCTCCTTAATATTATATCTGGAAAAGAAGGTTATGACGATGGTAAAATAACTTTCAGACGCGACCTTAGGGTAGGGTATCTCGAACAGAGTCCTAAATATCCCGAAGAGATTACGGTTATCGAAGCTTGTTTCTATCATGGAAATTCTACCGTACAGCTCATAAAGGAATACGAAGAGTGTATGGAAACTCCGGGAAATCCGGGACTTGATGACTTGCTTGTCCGTATGGAACACGAGAAGGCATGGGACTATGAAAGAAGGGCTAAACAAATTCTTTCGCAGTTGAAGATCCGTGATTTCGACCAGAAAATAAAATATCTTTCGGGCGGACAGCTTAAGCGTGTGGCTTTGGCTAATATCCTTATTACAGAACCTGACTTGCTTATACTCGACGAGCCTACAAACCACCTCGACCTTGACATGACAGAGTGGCTTGAAGAATATCTAAAACGCAGCACTCTGAGTCTGCTTATGGTTACTCACGACAGATATTTCCTCGACCGTGTTTGTTCTGAAATTATAGAAATAGACAATAAGCAGATTTATTCTTATAAAGGAAATTACAGCTATTATCTCAATAAGAGACAGGAAAGGATAGATGCTACCAATGCCGAAATAGCGAGAGCCAACAATCTTTACCGTACTGAACTTGAGTGGATGAGGCGTATGCCACAGGCTCGCGGACACAAGGCAAGATACCGTGAGGAGGCCTTCTATGAGCTTGAGAAGGTGGCAAAACAGAGAATATCCGATTCGAATGTGAAGCTCGATGTCAAGGCTTCGTATATCGGTTCGAAGATTTTCGAAGCCGACCATCTGTACAAGAGTTTCGGCGACTTGAAGATTCTTGATGACTTTTCTTACATATTCGCACGATATGAGAAGATGGGTATTGTGGGCAACAACGGTACCGGTAAGTCAACATTCATAAAAATACTTATGGGATTGCAACAGCCCGACAGCGGCCGTCTTGATATCGGTGAAACAGTACGTTTCGGATATTACTCTCAGGAAGGACTACAGTTCGACGAGCAGATGAAAGTGATAGATGTTATCACAGATATAGCTGAGGTGATAGAGTTGGGCAATGGCAAACGACTTACAGCCTCGCAGTTCCTGCAACATTTCCTTTTTACTCCCGAAACGCAGCACAGTTATGTGTATAAGTTGAGCGGTGGAGAAAGAAGAAGGCTTTATCTGTGTACGGTTCTTATGAGAAATCCTAATTTCCTTGTGCTCGACGAGCCTACAAACGACCTTGATATTGTAACTCTGCAGGTGCTTGAGGAATATCTTCAGAATTTTAAGGGATGTGTTATTGTTGTCAGCCACGACCGCTATTTTATGGATAA
>JAXEBI010000103.1:0-22190 GCA_034094155.1 Phocaeicola sp. | reverse complement strand
CTTGCAGAACGAGGGAAATGCTCCATGGGATGGTTCTTCGGATTCAAGTTGCATCTGATAATCAATGATAAGGGTGAAATTCTCAATTTCATGTTTACACCTGCAAACGTAGATGATCGTGAGCCATTGAAACAGGGTAAGTTCGTGGAAAACATTAAGGGAAAACTATGTGCAGATAAAGGATATATTGGGCAGGCTTTGTTTGAAAATCTCTTCCTAAACGGTATTCAGCTTGTTACAAAGGTTAAAAGCAACATGAAGAATTCACTCATGAGTATAGCTGATAAGATTCTGCTTAGGAAAAGAGCCTTGATTGAAACGGTCAATGACGAACTGAAGAATATTGCTCAGATAGAACACTCCAGACATCGTTCTTTTAACAACTTTATAGCCAACTCCTTGTCGGCTATTGCGGCATACTGCTTTTTTGAGAAGAAGCCCGCCATTGATGTAAATTTTGTCAATGACGGACAACTGTCTATTTTCTAATCTTATATCGAACTCACGTTATTTAGATAATATAGTCTGAATGCTCGTGTCGGACAACTTTGAATAAGTTCTCAGATTTCAAATTTAAGAATACTGCCATATTCCGGAACCGACTCAAATGCCTGCTTCATCTGAATCATACCAGTATAAATCTGTGTACAGACCAATATTCCTCCATGGGCGAATATAAGGACATTCTCATCTTCAGGAACTTCCGATTTCAAGCCGTCAAGGAAAGAAGAAACACGGTGATATAAATCCATAAAAGACTCACCATTTGTGGGACGTACATTAATAAAATCTTCGAACCAGTTCTGTAGCTGAGGGTCAACAATACTGTCGAATGGCTGCATCTCCCAACTGCCGAAATTTATTTCCTTAACTCTGTTTTCTCTTACTGCTTCCGGAAATCCACAATAATCTGCAAGCTTCACGCATCTGGAAAGCGGACTTGTATATATCTTACAAAATTCGACTCCGGAACTCATTATCTTCCCAAGATTTTCTTTTACTTTCTCAGCCTCATCAGTAAATGAAGGACGAAGTGCAACATCCGTTTGCCCATAGCATGTACCAGGCTTAACATCAACCGAAGTATGTCTAACTATATATATATTCATATTATGCTTTGCTGTTATATTTAATATACTGCTATATTTAATATTGTGAGAAACTTAAATATTCAATGTTATAGGAACTTAAGTCACATTTATAAGACAAAAATAGGAATAAAAAGTGATAAACAGAAAAATGTAGTAAAGTTAGTAGTAAAGTTACTTGGAATATTGACGCTTTAGGAAGATTCTTTGTTCCTTAAGTATTACTACCGTACGACTAAAGTGATACGCCCGTTCGACTAAAGTCGTACGAGTGTACCACTAATATGATACGACTGTACGACTATAATGGGAAGCCTGAAACTATTTTTATTTTTACAGTACAGAGACCAGACAAGCTGTAGCAAGCCAGAACGACATCTCCGATATAAGAAAAACGGCACCGCAACAATCGCCTGTATAGCCACCAATCTTCTTTTTAAGATACAATGTGAGCAGCAGAAAAACTATAACCGGAACCGGCAGTGCCAATGTAGACTGTAAAGGCAAAAGCAATAACGGAATTACACCTCCAAGAACCGATACAATCTTTTCCCCAATACTCATCTTGGTATAAACAACTTTTGCCTTGCTTTCCTCCTCCTTTCTTGCATATGGCAGTATATTTGTCAGATGTCCGCAAACAAACTTACTGAAAGTATCACCGCATATCAATACCGCTGGCATAAGGCTATGAGGCAAAGACGACAATACAGAAAAAGCAAGAAGAAAATAAAACACAAGCGACAGTACTCCATAACTGCCTATATGTGAGTCTTTCATTATACGTAAAATACTTTCCTTGTCTCTTCCTCCGCCCATACCATCAAAAAAATCAGCCAAGCCATCCTCATGTAAGGCTCCCGTAACCATAATTCTTGACAAAAGTGCAAGAATTACCGACACCTCTGTGGTAAAGATGTATGATGAAGCCCAATAAACGCCTGCCATAATACCGCCGGTAATCCAGCCGCTGAAACTCCAATAACTTACTATATGTGTGAAGCTCTCCTTTGGCACAACCTTTATTTTCCAAAAGGGTAGCCTGGTAAAAAACATCAAAGCAGCAAGAATATTATTCATTGTATTTCTTCAATTTCCGATTCAAATCCAATTATTCAGAATGCGTTCATAAAAACACATTAAAAATACTTAGTAATTGATGCATTACTGAATGTGTCCATCTCATTCAGCATCCTTACAGCCGAATCTACAATAGGATAAGCACAAACCGCGCCCGAACCTTCGCCAAGACGGAGAGACAGACTCAACAATGGTTTTGCCTTTAGATAGTCGAGCACAAGCTTGTGCCCACTTTCATCGCCTACATGACCGTATACTGCATAGTGAAGTACATTAGGATTAAGTCTTGAAGCTGCAAGCAAACAGTTTGTCATGATAAAACCATCTACGAGGACAACCATTCTAAGCTCAGCGGCACGAAGCATACCTCCTACAGCCATGACCATTTCATAACCTCCGAAACGGCACATCACGTCCTCAACATCAAAACCGACAGTGGATGAGGAGTCTTTTTCCTTACATTTATGAGCATTCTTTTCGGCGATATAATTATCGAGTGCCGATTTCAATACATTATATTTATGTTCTACACCCGATTTGTTCAGTCCGCTTCCGGCTCCTACACATTCTTTAAGTGGAATACCAGTGAAACAAGTCATCCACATGGAAGATGCAGAAGTGTTTCCTATGCCCATTTCTCCAAAACTTACTATATTACATCCGTCATTATAAGCCCTGGTCACACATTCCGCACCGTATTCAATACATTTCTCCATTTCCTCATGAGTCATTGCATACTGCGACAGGAAACTTCTTGTACCACGGTTTATCTTCATATCAACTATACCTTTGTCCTTAGGAAGATCATAATCCACACCAGAATCGACTATCACAAACTTGAAACCATGTTGGCGACACAGGAAATTAATACCCGCACCTCCATGAAGGAAATTGCTAATCTGCTGCCAAGTAATTTCTTTTGGCGACAGACTTACACCCTCTTCTACTATTCCATGATCGGCCGCAAAAAGAATATTATGCGGATTCTTAAGGACAGGCGACAAGGTATTCTGGATTTTACAAATCTGAAGAGCAAGTTCTTCAAGACGTCCCAATGAGCCTTTTGGCTTTGTAAGATTGTTTATCTTATCTATTGCCTGAGATTCAAATTCAGGTGTCGACGGTATTGTTATGTTAAACTCTATCATACTATTGAATATTTATCGGTTAAACTATATTATTTGTGTATTCCTATGTATTCTTATTTATTCATTTATATAATTACATCAAGTCTACTTGACCCTCATCGGGATGCCGCTTACCATGAGTACAACCTCATCGGCCGATGAAGCGATATACTGATTTGCCCATCCCTGGAGATCGGTAAACATTCTCTGAATCTTGTTTTCCGAAACTCCTCCAAGACCTATCTCGTTGGTTACGAAAATAAATGTTGCATCCTGACTGACAAATCTGTCGAACTCAGCCTTGACCATTTCAAGAGATTTTGATACATCTTCTGTTTCGAAAAAGAAATTGGTACACCATAGTGTAACGCAGTCTATCACTACTACCCTGCCGCTTATATCATGATTCCCCAGGTATTTTTCCTCTTCTATATTGGTCCACTCCTTTCCTCTGTTCTGCTGATGCCTTTCAACACGCTTCCTGAACTCATCATCCCACACATGCGCTGTTGCCATGTACACAGGATTGGGCGATAATGATAATGCAAGTTTTTCTGCATATGTACTCTTACCGGATCTCTGGCCGCCGGTAATAAGAATTATTTTTCTCATATATAGAATGTATTCTTATTTATTCATTTTAATTAGACAAATTATCGTTACTTATGCACAAATTTACATCAATCCGCCCATAGAAACACAAAATGTAAAATAAAAATATAGTAAAAAGAGTTTAACGGCATAAAAAAACTCTCTTCCGTACAGCAAAAACTGCACAGAAGAGAGTAATATATTTTCAAACAGTCATAATAATATCATACAACTGTCTTTATTTTTCGTATCTGAAAAACAAGCTCGAATGATTATTTGTACTCATCCCAGCTGCGGATTCCTATATCATCAATGCTCATAGTACAGAACGCATTGATAAATGCGCTTGCCAGACGTGCATTTGTTACAAGAGGAATATTCAGGTCGACTGCAGCACGACGAATCTTATAACCGTTGTCAAGCTCTGTAACTGTAAGGTCGCGAGGTATATTTACCACCATATCTATCTCCTTATTGTGAAGCATTTCAAGAGCCTGAGGATGTCCTTCTTCACTTGGCCAGTAAACACGGGTATTTTCTACACCGTTTTCTGTAAGGAACTTAGACGAACCGCCTGTAGCAAATATGTTGTATCCTTTTTCCTTAAGAGCACGGGCAGCCTGAAGCATATCGACTTTTTGCTTCAGTGTACCAGTCGACATAAGGATATTCTTTTCAGGAATACGGTAACCTACAGACAACATAGCCTTAAGTACTGCACAAGAAGTATCTTCACCTATACAACCAACCTCACCTGTTGATGCCATGTCTACACCCAATACCGGGTCGGCCTTCTGAAGACGGTTGAACGAGAACTGACTTGCCTTTATACCTACATAATCAAGTTCGAACAGGTTCTTTTCCGGCTTTTCAACAGGCAAGCCAAGCATAACCTTAGTAGCAAGTTCGATGAAGTTAATCTTCAGCACTTTACTTACAAATGGGAACGAACGTGAAGCACGCAAGTTACATTCAATTACCTTGATATCATTTTCACGCGCAAGGAACTGGATATTGAACGGACCGGAAATGTTAAGTTCCTTAGCAATCTGGCGTGAAATACGTTTGATACGGCGTACTGTCTCAACATACAGTTTCTGTGGAGGGAACTGGATTGTAGCGTCGCCTGAGTGAACACCGGCAAACTCAATATGCTCGCTGATAGCATAAGCCACAATTTCACCGTTCTGGGCAACAGCATCCATTTCCACTTCCTTGGCATGTTCGATAAACTGGCTCACTACCACAGGGTGTTTCTTAGATACGTTGGCTGCAAGCTGCAGGAATCTTTCAAGTTCTTCCTGATTTGAGCATACATTCATAGCAGCACCCGAAAGGACGTATGAAGGACGAACCAGTACAGGGAAACCTACCTTGTCAATAAACGCATTGATATCTTCCATAGAAGTCAGTGCGCTCCATTCAGGCTGGTCTACACCGATACGGTCGAGCATAGCCGAGAACTTGTCGCGGTCTTCCGCATTGTCGATACTCTTGGCAGAAGTACCAAGGATATTCACCTTCTGCGCATCCAGACGAAGAGCAAGATTATTTGGAATCTGTCCACCTGTTGATACAATTACACCATGAGGATTTTCAAGTTCAAGGATATCCATTACACGCTCGAATGTCAACTCATCGAAGTACAGACGGTCGCACATATCGTAGTCGGTAGAGACAGTTTCAGGATTATAGTTGATCATTACAGAGGAGCGGTAACCTTCCTTACGGATGGTATTAAGAGCCTGAACACCACACCAGTCGAACTCTACTGAAGAACCGATACGGTAAGCACCAGAACCAAGAACCACGATAGACTTGTGGTCGCCAAGATAATGAACATCATTAGCTACACCGCTGTAAGTAAGATACAAGTAGTTAGTCTGTGCAGGATATTCAGCTGCCAATGTATCAATCTGCTTGACAACAGGTACTATACCTACACTCTTACGGTAATTGCGCACCTCAAGAATACCATCTTCCATATCGCCCTGATAACCGATAGCACGAGCCACCTGGAAGTCAGAGAATCCCTGACGCTTTGCACGGTAAAGAAGTTCCTGAGGAAGCTGTGAAAGCTGTGTATGGTTATTGCCCCATTCATGAAGTTCCTTTGAAGTCTGCATAATATTCATAAGCTTGTCGAGGAACCACTTGTCAATCTTTGTAAGCTCATGAATCTGGTCGACTGTGTATCCGGCACGCATAGCCTTCGAAATCACAAAGATACGCTTGTCTGTAGGTTCACGGAGAGCCTTGTCTATGTCTTCTATCACAAGTTCCTTATTCTCAACAAAACCGTGCATACCCTGACCAATCATACGCAAGCCCTTCTGGATAGCTTCCTCGAATGTGCGTCCGATAGCCATGACCTCACCAACCGACTTCATTGAAGAGCCAAGTTCGCGGTCAACTCCGTGGAACTTACCCAAGTCCCAGCGAGGAATCTTGCAGACACAGTAGTCGAGTGCCGGTTCGAAGAAAGCTGAAGTAGTCTTTGTAACAGAGTTCTTAAGGTCGAACAGACCATAACCCAAACCAAGTTTTGCGGCCACGAAAGCAAGAGGATAACCTGTAGCCTTAGAAGCAAGAGCAGAAGAACGGCTCAGACGGGCATTAACCTCGATGACTCTATAGTCCTCTGATTCAGGGTCGAAAGCATACTGTACGTTACATTCGCCCACGATACCGATATGACGGATAATACGGATAGCAAGTTCACGAAGCTTGTGATATTCACTGTTTGTAAGAGTCTGAGAAGGAGCGATAACGATAGACTCACCTGTATGGATACCCAGAGGGTCGAAGTTTTCCATGTTACAAACAGTAATACAGTTGTCGAAGCGGTCGCGTACAACCTCATATTCCACTTCCTTCCATCCCTTCAAGCTCTTTTCAACCAAGACCTGAGGAGAGAAAGAGAAAGCTTTTTCGGCAAGTACGTTAAGTTCTTCTTCATTGTCGCAGAAACCAGAACCAAGTCCTCCAAGCGCATAAGCAGCACGAATAATTACAGGATAGCCAAGTTCCTTAGCGGCACGGCGAGCATCCTCAATGTTTTCTACAGCCTCACTCTTGATTGTCTTGACATTGATTTCATCAAGCTTCTGAACGAAGAGTTCGCGGTCTTCTGTATCCATAATAGCCTGTACAGGAGTACCAAGAACCTGAGTGTTATATTTTTCGAAAATACCATCTTTATAAAGAGCCACACCACAGTTAAGCGCAGTCTGTCCGCCGAAAGAAAGCAACACTCCATCCGGACGTTCCTTAGCGATAACCTTCTCTACAAAGTAAGGAGTAACAGGAAGGAAGTAAATCTTATCGGCTACACCTTCTGAAGTCTGCACTGTGGCAATGTTAGGATTGATAAGTACTGTTTCAATACCTTCTTCCTTTAGAGCTTTAAGAGCCTGTGAGCCTGAATAATCAAATTCACCGGCTTCACCGATTTTCAAAGCTCCTGAACCCAACAATAATACTTTCTTTATATTTTCTTTCATTATACTTTCTTTTTTAAATGTATTAAAGCAACTTTTTCTATATGCATCAAGGCAACTAAGTGCATTAAAGCAGTTTTACAAATTCATCGAAAAGGAATTCTGTATCAGTAGGACCAGAAGCAGCTTCCGGATGGAACTGTGCAGAGAACCAAGGGTTCTTCTTATGACGGATACCTTCGTTTGAACCATCGTTCATATTTATAAACAAAGGTTCCCAGTCGGTTCCCAAAGTATTATTGTCGACAGCATAACCATGGTTCTGGCTGGTTATGAAACAACGTTCTGTACCTACCATTCTCACAGGCTGGTTGTGACTGCGGTGACCATATTTCAGTTTGTAAATCTTTGCACCTCCTGCCTTCGACAAAAGCTGGTTACCCATACATATACCAAAGATAGGAAGCTTCTCATTCTGCATTGCCTTACGGATATTCTGTACGGCAGCATCGCATGTATCAGGGTCGCCAGGACCGTTTGAAATAAACAGGCCGTCAAATTCAAGTCCGTTGAAGTCATAATTCCAAGGCACGCGGATAATTTCAACATCACGTTTCAACAAGCAACGGATAATGTTCGACTTAACTCCACAGTCTACAAGTACAACTTTCTTCTTGCCTTCGCCTTCGTTGTATCTGATAACCTCCTTGCATGAAACTTTGTCAACATAGTTCACTCCGGCATATTCTGCCTGTGGGATGTTTTCTGGTTCGTCGTCGAAAACAATCTTTCCCATCATAACACCATGTTCACGCAGAACCTTAGTAAGCTCACGGGTATCGATGCCTGTAATACCAGGAATCTGTTCACGCTTCAACCAGTCGCCAAGGCTTTCCACAGCATTCCAGTGGGAATACTTTTCACTATAGTCGCTTACAATAATGGCCTCGGCATGGATTTTTTCACTCTCCATAAAAGTAGGAAGACCGTTTTCTTCGAAAGTAAACGGAGGAACACCGTAGTTACCTACCAAAGGATAAGTCAGCGTCATGAGCTGGCCTGCATACGAAGGGTCTGTCAAAGATTCCGGATAACCGGTCATTGCCGTATTGAACACAACTTCACCTGCTACCGGTTTCTCATAACCGAACGACTTGCCATGAAAGCGGCTCCCGTCGTCGAGGATTAATGTTACATTTCTCATTACTTTATTATATATGTTGAATATTTTATATATTAAAATTCTGTTTTCCTGATGTTGTTGCCGCTTGTGGCCACGCCTTATGGCACTCACGGCAGATGGGATTATGGATAGCAACAGTTAGAGTTTCCATCCAAAGCTTAAGAATCAGAACTGATAGATTTCCTCTACGTAATCTATGAAAGCCTGATTTACAAGTTTTACTCCGCCCGGAGTAGGATAATCACCACTGAAATACCAGTCGCCCTCAAATCCCGGACACGCCTCATGCAATCCTTCGAGTGTCTGGTAAACGATTTCCACTTTCGCCTGAGTACCTACCGGAGTAAGCAACTGTACCATCTTAGCCGAAATTTCCTCATCGGTGAAAGGTGCATAAATCTCCTTAACATAGTTTACCATTTCTTCCTTCGGCAATCCCAACTGAGCTTTCGACTTTCGATATGCATCTTCGATTATATTCTGCATTCCTCTTTCCTCGAGAAGGGCTATGGCAGCCTTGAAAGCTATGAACTGCTCCATACTTGCCATATCAATACCATAATAATCGGGATATCTCACCTGTGGTGATGAAGATACAATAACTATCTTCTTAGGATGAAGGCGGTCGAGTATGCTGATAATACTTTGCTTGAGTGTTGTACCACGCACGATACTGTCGTCAATAATAACCAGATTATCGGAATAAGGTACAAGACTTCCGTATGTGATATCATAAACATGCTTTGCCAGATCATTTCTGGTATTTCCCTCTGCTATGAAAGTACGGAGCTTGATGTCTTTTATGGCAACCTTTTCACTTCTTATTCTCTGTGAAAGAATCTGCTCGAGCTCTATATGGCTTGGTTTATGTCCAAGTGCCTCTATACGCTGAACCTTGAGCTGGTTAAGATAATTGTCGAAGCCTTCAAGCATACCGTAGAAAGCAACCTCTGCAGTATTTGGTATAAAAGAGAAAACCGTATGAATCACATCGTTGTCTATTGCCTTAAGAATAGGGTCTACCAGTTTTTCACCGAGTTTCTTTCTTTCACGGTATATATCCATATCACTACCACGACTGAAATATATTCTTTCAAACGAACAGGCTTTCTTCTGTTTAGGTTCATTAATCTGAGCCAACTTCATTTCACCTTTCTTGCTGATAAGTATCGCCTGTCCGGGCTGAAGTTCGTTGACACTGTCGGCTGGGACATTCATGGTAGTCTGTATTACGGGACGTTCGGATGCAAGTACAAAAATTTCATCGTCCATATACCAGAATCCCGGACGGATACCCCAAGGGTCACGTACGGCAAATGTTTCACCGCTTCCTGTAATACCACATATCACATAGCCACCATCCCATTTAGGACTTGAAGTCTTAAGCACGTTAGTCAGGTCTATTCTATCTTCAATGGCATGAGTTATATCCATACCCTCGAGTCCCTCCTGCTTGCACTGCCTGTAAAGACGTTCCACCTCACGGTCCAGACGGTGTCCCACCTGTTCGAGCATAATATATGTATCGGCATACTTGCGCGGGTGTTGCCCGAAAGCAGTGATATCAGCAAAGATTTCATCTACATTAGTGAGATTAAAATTGCCGCACAGCGCAAGATTTTTTGCTCTCCAGTTATTTCTTCTTAAAAAAGGATGTACATACGAAATACCACTCTTGCCAGTAGTAGAGTATCTCAAGTGTCCCATGTAGAGTTCTCCGGCAAACGGCAGGCAAGTTTTTGCAAACTCGGCATCGGCCATCTGTTCTTTGGAAAGGTCCTTGAAGTTGGCATGCACATTGCTGAAGATTTCGGTAATGGCCCCTGCACCAAGTCCTCTTTCACGAAACATATATTCTTCTCCGGGTGCCGCCTGGAGCTTTACACAAGCCAGACCCGCAGCTTCCTGTCCTCGGTTATGCTGCTTTTCCATCAGTAGATATAGCTTGTTAAGACCATACATCCATGTGCCGTACTTCTGCTGGTAATATTCAAGCGGTTTAAGCAGGCGTATCATGGCTACTCCGCATTCATGTTTAAGTGGTTCCATATCCTAATTGTCCTTTGTTAGTATTTAGTATTATGTTGTAATTTTTATCTATGTATATTGTATTGTATACTTATATCTGCAATCTGTTATTCAAATTAAGACAGACACTCTTTTTTTTGAAATAGTCCTTTATAAGTTCGCAACAAGCCGTTATATCTGAAACCCAAAATTTAACTTATGGGCGAAAAAAATCCCGGACATGCCGAAAAGCACTCCCGGGTAATATAATAAGTAATAATAAAAAGCGAATAACGGATAGTGAAAAAACGAATCACAGCAAAAGGAAAAAAATTAATGAAATCATTCCCATTTGCCACATAAGACATTCCGAATAACGAAAGACTCGAATAGTTATCCTTATTTTTCTTTGTTTCTTTCAATCCTAAATACATATTTATATCAAGTCGCATCTTAATTCGGGATGCAAAGATAACACTTTTCATACAAAAAACCGACAAAAACACACAAGTTTCTACAAAAAACTTCAATATTATTCTGATATCTGTCGTACGGCGGACAATTACCGGCTTCACCATATGCATTATTCATGCAATTATCAAGCCGAAGATGAATATTTATTCTTATTTTAAATTTGATTAACCCGAATAAGTTATACATACAAAAAAGAATTGTGTATCTTTGCCATCATGGAAAAATTTGAAGTAAACATATTAGGTTGTGGCTCTGCACTGCCGACAACACGTCATAATGCCACATCTCAGGTAGTGAATATAAGAGAAAAGCTTTTTATGATAGACTGTGGAGAAGGAACACAGGTGCAACTCAGAAAATCACATCTCAAATTCTCACGCCTGAATCATATTTTTATATCTCATCTTCACGGAGATCACTGCTTCGGACTTATGGGACTTATTTCTACATTCGGTATGCTGGAACGTACAGCCGACCTTCATATATATTCGCACCCGGATTTAAAGGTTCTGCTAAATCCTCATTTGGATTTTTTTTGCAAAGGCATGCCTTATAAAGTGATTTTCCATGATATCAATCCTGCCGAAAGAAGTATCATCTACGAAGACAGATCTCTTACCGTGGAAACTGTTCCGCTCAAACACAGGCTTCCCACCTGCGGCTTTCTTTTCAGAGAAAAGCCTACCCCTAATCATATCATCCGAGAAATGACTGATTTCTATAAGGTGCCTTTATATATGATGAACAGAATAAAAAATGGAGAAGACTTTGTGACAGACGACGGCTCGGTAATTCCGTACAGCAGACTGACTACCCCATCCGATCCTCCAAGAAGCTATGCATACTGCTCTGATACCTCTTATATACCTTATATAACAGAACAGATACAGAATGTGGATGTTCTTTTCCATGAGGCTACATTCACAGATTCTGAAAAAGCAAGAGCTAAAGCTACACAACATTCTACAGCAAGGCAGGCTGCCGACATTGCACTGAAAGCAAATGCAAGGCAACTTATAATAGGACATTTTTCAGCAAGATATGAAACCGAAGAATGTCTGTTAAATGAGGCAAGGGAAGTTTTTCCAAATACAATTTTAGCCAACGAAAATCTGAGGATAGAAATTCCTGTCAGGAAATAAACCTGCAGATAAATCTTTGTCGGATACAATGTATTCTTGCCAACCCAACAGCTACAGTAATCCATACAGACTGTATAAAAGCTGTAAAGATTGCTGCAACCTGATTACTTCCTTAATAAACATAACTGAAAACAACTAACGATCATATCAAATAATGATAACCATTGATGAGAATGAAATAAAAGACAGGCTGAATAATCCTGATACACGGCGACAGACTTTCGAAGAGATAGTTAACGCGTTCAGTGAACAGCTCTACTGGCAAATTAGAAGGATGGTCCTTTCGCATGATGATGCCAACGACATTCTTCAAAACACTTTCATTAAGGCGTGGACAAACCTTGACTGCTTCAGAGGAGAGGCAAAACTATCTACATGGTTGTACAGAATAGCCCTGAACGAATGTCTCAACTACCTGAACAGACAAAGGGCACAAGAGCACCTGTCAATAGATGAAGCTGATGCCAACATGATTAACCAACTTGAAAGTGACCCGTATTTCGACGGGAATGAGACACAGATACAGTTTCAGAAAGCTATTCGCAGTCTCCCCGAGAAACAAAGGATAATCTTCAATCTAAAGTACTTCAAAGAAATGAAATACGAAGACATTTCAGAAATCCTGGGAACGACGGTAGGATCGCTTAAGGCTTCTTATCATCACGCCGTAAAAAAAATAGAGGAATATTTTAACAAGAATGATTAAACCTTTTCTAATTAACCCTGTCTAAATAATGAAAGGAGATAAAACCATGAAGGAAGAAACTGATTTAAAACAGAAAATAGGAAAAGACAATCCATTTAAAGTTCCAGAAGGTTATTTTGAAAATCTTACAGGACAAATTATGGATAAGCTTCCCGAAATAGACAACACCAAAGAAGAAAAAGAAATCTCTTTGTGGGAAAAAATAAAGCCTTGGGTGTATATGACAGCCATGTTCTGTGGTATGATGTTCGGCCTGAAAGTTATGATGGGAGATAAAGCCTTGGAAAGCCAGAACGGTACTGAAGATATTTCCATAGCAAGCAGTGACAATGCAACTCAGGAAGATGATTCGGATATTATACCCGACGAATATATTGACCCTATAGTTGACCAGGTTATGATGGATGATTATACATTGTATATGTATCTCACCGATGCTGACATGGAAATATACGAAGATTAAAGTCAGTGAATGAGTAAGGTTTTGAATAAGGTATAAATAAAGGAATATACAAGGGATACGTTGATACAAAATCATTCCTTACAATTATACATTTTACACCTGCTATATTAATCTGATATATTTAATATTGATTTAAGAAATACTATTTATAAATAACCTACTTATAACTAATATCGGAAATGAATAAGATTATATTAGCCTTTACCTTGATTTTCGGCTTATGCCTGAATTCAGCCATGGCACAAAAAGACAATGGCTGCATGAGTAAACAGGAATTTCAGGAAAGACAAAAAGAATTTCTAAGTAATAAAGCCGGACTTACCAAAGAAGAGGCCGATAAATTTTTCCCATTATATTTTGAACTCCAGGATAAGAAGTTCCAATATAATAAGGAAGCATGGGACAAAATCAAAAAAGGTAAAAGAGACAAGAATCTTACTGATGCTGAATATAGCAAAATTACAGAAGATATCGTAAAGTCACGAATCACAGTAGATGAGCTTGAACTTGAATATCTGAAAAAGTACAGAAAGATTCTTCCTGCAAAAAAGATTTTTGAAATCCAAAGAGCTGAGATGAGATTTCACAGAGAATTGCTGAAAGATACCAAAAACAACAGACCACATAATGGTAAATAATAAAATAAACTATCACTATTGTTACTAAGGCTGTAGGCGAGTCGTCGCTTACAGCCTTTTTCTTATATTTTCGTTAATAAATGATAATCAATACTGAAAATTATTACATTTTTGCCTAACTTTATTGCGTTTTTTTAATTAACATCATTCTTTACAAGTTTTTTTATTAACACCTTTGTGTATTTTTATGAAGAATAATCATTTTACCAATCTATTTGCAGGTCTGTCACTGAGTATGCTTATGGCCTGCAGTGGCCCTGCGGGTGAAGTTAAGCCTTACAACGAAGGCATCAATATCATCCCTATGCCTCAGACCTTAGTTCAGCAGGAAGGTACATTCAAACTTTCGGGAAGCACTTCATTCGGAGCTTCTACACCTGAAGCCAAGACTGTAGCCGAATATTTCGCCGCTAAGATGAACCGTTCTACCGGCTTCAACATCAAGGTAGCCGACAGTGGTAACATTACACTTAATATCGACCCTTCACTCGAAATGAATGAAGAAGGATACAAGCTTGAAGTAACTCCAAGCGCAGTTAATGTTACAGCTAAATCAGCTCAGGGCTTGTTTTATGGTTTACAGTCGTTCATGCAGTTGCTGCCGGCCGAAATTGAAAGTCCTTCTGTTGTAAACAATATAGCTTGGACAGCCCAGGCAGTACAAATTACTGACGAGCCACGTTTTGAATACCGCGGTCTGATGATTGACCCTTGCCGTCACTTCATGACAGTGGACGAAATAAAGAAACAGCTCGATGTTATGGCTCTGTTCAAGATGAACCGTATGCACTGGCATCTTACAGAAGACCAGGGATGGAGAATAGAAATAAAGAAATATCCTAAACTTACAGAAGTAGGTTCCAAGAGAATAGAAGCCGACGGCAGTGAATATGGAGGCTACTACACTCAGGAAGAAATCAAGGAAGTTGTTAAATATGCATCCGATAGATTCATCACAGTTGTCCCTGAAATTGAACTTCCAGGACATGAACTCTCGGCTATCGCAGCATACCCTGAACTTTCTTGTAAGGGAGAACCTACCACACCTCGTATTATCTGGGGTGTAGAAGATATAGTAATGTGTGCCGGTAAGGAATTGCCATTCCAGTTCCTTGAAGACGTAATAGCAGAAGTAGCTCCTCTCTTCCCAGGCGAATATCTACACATCGGTGGCGACGAATGTCCTAAAACAAGTTGGAAGAGTTGTCCTTTATGCCAGAAAAGAATCAGAGAGGAAGGTCTGAAAGCCGACAAGGACCATACTGCCGAAGAGCGCTTGCAGAGTTATTTCGTACAGCGCATGGAAAAGGTTGCAGCAAAATATGGAAAGAAAATCATTGGCTGGGACGAAATTCTTGAAGGCGGATTGTCTCCTACTGCAACAGTTATGTCATGGCGTGGTGAAGAAGGTGGTATTGCCGCAGCACTTACAAACCACGATGTAATCATGACTCCGGGCGGAAACGGTATGTACCTTGACCACTACCAGGGCGACAGCAAACTGGAACCGGTGGCAATAGGCGGATATACTACTCTCGAAAAAACATATAGCTACAACCCTACCCCAGATACATTGGTATCAATGAACAAAGAGCACTTCGTTAAGGGTGTTCAGGGTAATGTATGGAGTGAATATCTGTATACTAATGACGTAAGAGAATACAGAACATTCCCTCGTGCAATAGCCATTGCCGAAATCGGATGGACCAACAACGACAAAAAAGACTATAGTGATTTCGAACGCCGTATCGACAATGCATACGTACGTCTGGATGCACATCAGATAAACTATCACATTCCACAGCCGGAACAGCCTAACGGTTCATGCAATTTTGTTGCGTTTACCGACAGTGTTTCACTTACATTCAAGACTTCACGTCCTGAAAGAATGGTTTACACACTCGATGGTACTGATCCTACAGCACAGTCTACTACATACACTGGTCCTATATCATTTACAGAGACTACAACTCTTAAGATCGCTACTGCGCTTCCTTCAGGAAAACTCAGTCCGATACGTACTATCAAAGTCGACAAGCAGGAACTTGCTCCGGCTAAAGTTGTAGAAAAAACATCGGCCGGCCTCAACATGGAAGTTATTGACGGTACTTTCCTTACAGTTTCAGACCTTGAAAAATCAGGCGCAAAAGTGAGCACCAAAAAGGTTATTAAGGAAACCCGCGAACTTACTTCATTTGTAAAGACAACAGAATCAATGCGCGGAGTCAAGCAGTATGCAGCTATCGCTACAGGTTATGTAGAAATTCCTGAAGATGGAGTATATTACATTTCATCAGATCTTGAAGAAGTATGGATAGACGGCAAGCTTCTTGTCAACAATGGTGGAGAAGTAAAACGATTCTCACGCAACGACAGTTCTGTAGCTCTTGCCAAAGGTCTTCATGAAATCAAGGCAGTATTCTTAGGAAATGTTATGGGTGGATGGCCAAGCAACTGGAATGACGGTAGTATCAGTCTCCGCAAAGCTAATGCCGAGAAATTTGAAAAGATTACAGGCGACAAGTTGTTCCACTAATAATTATTTTCTGCTATAATATAGAAGTATTATAGAAATGCCTCTTTTTCGGATTTATGTATTGAACTTATTAATATATCCGAATTATAAAGCCACATAATATAATCAATGTATTTCCAATACGTATGATATATCATGTGGCTTCTATGTATATTATCAGTATATAAATGCAGATTATTCGTAAATTAGGCTCAAAATGCAGATATTTGAAGAAAAAAAGTACAAAAGTGTTTGCATATTTAAAAACAATCCCTACCTTTGCATCGCTTTCGAAAAGAAAAGCACTTCAGAACGAAGTTTTGGAGAGGTGGCAGAGTGGTCGATTGCGGCGGTCTTGAAAACCGTTGTACTGCGAGGTACCGGGGGTTCGAATCCCTCCCTCTCCGCTGAAAAGGTGTAAATCAAGCATTTGCGAGATTTACACCTTTTTTTTTACGCCCAAAAATCAACTACGGGGTGTAGTCTTTATATATGCTATACTTTTGGTAATCCTATTCATTTCCTTCTTAACTTTATTATATTTCATTTTTAAGTTTCTGTAATCAGAACTACCCTACAGAGTAGTGGAAAAGTCTCGCGAAGTATGGAACTTTGCAGCAGAAAACTAAAAGCTATCATACAATGAAATTAATTAAAGTATTTTTATTAGGACTTATTAGTATCATACTACCAGTAAGTTTATCCGCACAGACCGTAAGCGGAAAACTTATTGATGAGAACAACAATCCATTGCCATACGCTAATGTGGTGCTGCTGTCATTACCAGATTCG
Source organism: Phocaeicola sp. (assembly GCA_034094155.1). GTDB lineage: Bacteria > Bacteroidota > Bacteroidia > Bacteroidales > Bacteroidaceae > Phocaeicola. The sequence goes on along the minus strand of JAXEBI010000103.1, from coordinate 4,944 downwards.
GTGTTTGTAAATGGAACCACCAGCGGTGAGGACGGTTCTTTTACTCTGGAGGCAACATCGCAAAACCAGATAGTGAAAATATCTTCTATCGGATATAAGACTGTATGTAAGCAGGTATCTCCAGCCAATATCGGTATCGTACAGCTCGTACCGGATGCACAACAATTGGGGGAAGTTGTTGTAAAAGCAGACTTACCTAAAACACGCGTAAAAGGTAATGCAATGGTGACAACTGTTGCAGGTAGTGTACTTGAAAAAGCCGGAACAGGAAATGATCTTCTCAATAAAATACCGGGGTTGTCTGCCGATGACGGATCAGTGAATGTTTTCGGAAGCGGAGTAGCTGAAATCTACATCAACGGAAGAAAAATGAGAAACAGTTCGGAACTTGACCAACTGTCGTCCGACGATATAAAAAGCGTTGAAGTCCTTCGTAATCCAGGTGCCAAATACGATGCTTCAGTAAAAGCTGTTGTACGAATCATAACTAAGAAAACACAAGGAGAAGGATTCGGTTTCAACAATCGTGCATACGTGGGATACCAGTATGACCTTGCTTTGCTCGACCAGTTTAACTTTAATTACCGCAAGGGAAGTTTTGATCTCGGAGGAATGTTATTCGGCAGAGACAACAAGTTTGAAGAGAACAAGATACTGACACAGAAAACATACCTTGATAAAGTATGGACACAAAATTCGGATATGAAAAGTCCGTTTCACACTCAGAATATTGCAGCCATGCTTTCATTGAATTATCAGTTCAACGAAAATCATGTGATGGGTGTAAGGTATGATTTTAGCAGAAATCCTCAGATTGAGATGTGTCTGGATATGAACTCTTCCATTCATGTGGATAATCTATTAGAGGAAGAAAGTAAAAGTAACACCCAATCAATAACCACAAACAACAGGCATACCGTAAATGCTTATTATAATGGCAATTTCAATGATTGGAATGTGGATTTGAATATGGATGGAATGTGGTCGGATAGTAATAATCCTATCGTAGCTGAAGAATATGTCAATCAATCGGACAATACGGAAGTAAACAGCACTATCCATACACTGGGTAAGAACAGAAATGAACTTTATGCTGCCAAACTTGTAATGGAGCACCCGTTATGGGAGGGTAGCTTCTCCATAGGCAGTGAATATACCTACAGCAGCCGTATCAACCAATACGTAAACGATGAGAATATTATACCTGACAACGACAACAAAATCAGGGAAAATGCTGTATCCGCATTTGCTATGTACGCACGTAGTTTCGGCCAGTTGCAAGCTCAGGCAGGTGTGAGATATGAGCATCTGAATTCCGATTATTATGAGTTCGGGAAAAGAATGGATGAGCAAAGCCGTAAGTATGACAATGTATTTCCTTCCATATCCCTGTCATATCCTATAGGTAAAACCCAACTGATGATAAGTTATTCAGGCAATATAGAACGACCAAGCTACTATAAGCTGTCAAGTGCAGTAACCTATGGCAATAAATATACATACGAGAGTGGAAATCCGCTTCTGCGTTCTTCGATACTAAATACCTTGTCACTTAATGCATCATGGAAATGGCTTTATTTCAATATGAATTACAGTCGCATCAAGGATATGCAGATACAGATAAGCCAATCCTATTCGGATGCAGATCCTTCTATTTCTCTGTTCACGCATACCAATGTTCCTAAGGTGGACAAATTGAATGCCACCTTGTCAGCATCGCCAACGATTGGTATATGGTCGCCACAGTTCACAGCCATGTACAGCCAGCAATGGTTTGTGATGGATACACCAGATGGTCCCAGAAACCTTAATAATCCTATCGGATTTTTCCAATGGAACAATACATTCAGTTTACCTAAGGATTTTCAGTTGAATATAGATTTGGAGACATCCACACGAGGAGAAGACAGCAGCTACCGTATAATTGAACCCGGTAGTTCGGTCAACATTTCTTTATATAAAGGATTTTTGAAAGGAAAACTGGCCGTACAACTGCAAGCCAACGACATCTTCAATACTTCATCCTCAGACATACAGATGTACAGCGGTAACCGAATTACAATACTTCAGCCAGAATCACGCCGCAGTTTCGGTATGACGGTACGATACAAATTCAATACGACCAAGAGCAAGTATAAAGGAACAGGAGCTGGAGACAGCCAGAAAAACCGTATGTAAATTATGACAGCATCAATATCTTATATAAATCTCTCATGGGCAGTTGTGGGCATCATCGATAAGGATGTCCACAACTCCCTTCAATCCATGAAGCGTCCCACCGAACCGATAGAAGTTACCATTGAAAGATATGTTGTCGGTTATCTGGCATTCTGGCATATTGCTTATATTGACAAAGAAAAGATGAACATATGTGACGATGAGAAAATAATCGAACTTGGAAGGAAGAAAATTGAGGAATACGCCATCTCACATCCACCTGTAGCTACTTTACCGAAGTTCTATATCGTCTTCCTAAATCAGTCTCAGATTGGCTGCGATACCCACGGCCTCAGTGATGTTTTCTGCGTGTAGTTTCTCAAATAGTTTCTTCTTGTGAAATTTGACAGTATTGGCATCAATAAAGAGAGTTTCTCCAATTTCCGTGTTCGACAGTCCTTTGACGGAGAGTTGGAGAATCTCTTTTTCACGGTCGGAAAGAATCAGTTCAGGCTGTTTTCTCCATCGTCTTCCCTCGAACGAATAGAAATACCTGTCAGTACATGTATGGTCTGAAATAATTACATCTCCGATAGTTTTCTCCGGTGACAGTGAAACTGTACATAAAGCCAGCCATATATCACCCTTGTCACTCAGCAAGACAGGTGTCAGTTTGTGGTGGATAAGGTGCGAGTGCTTCTCTGAAGTGCGGATATGAAAGTTATACTCGATAGACAAGTCAAGTCTTTTTTCTACCGGCTGGTCATAGTAAAACCGGAATCCGGCTTCGTTGATTTCCATAAGACGGTTTATCTCGTCAGACGGAACGACTTCAAAATAAAATGCATAACCTTTCTGTTGCACATCTTCCGGTGAATGACCGCAAAGGAAAAGCGGATTGGACGATACATAAAGAAAATTCTTGCGGTTATAGTCTATGATATACAGACTGTGATTTGTATTGCGTGCCAGAGCCTTAGCCATAATAATACATAGTCCGATTCTGTAGTATTCGCAGTCGGGGATGTTCATTTGTGGATTGACGGGACGAAAAAAGCTTTTTATATCCTTTTGCATAACTAGTTTAATTTTGCCCACAAAATTAATGAAATATTTCTGGAGCATGTGGAATATGACTGTTTTTTATTCAAATCCGAAAAATAATCAGAGTTTATAATATGAATTTCATGGTATATAAAATTCATGTCTATTTTGTTCAATTATATCCTGAATTTTAACTCCGAGACTTTTTTAAAATGAGGCCGCAAACTCTTTAATCTGTCCCATGATTTTAAGCAAAATGACTCGACAATTTTTTTAAGCAAAATTTCTGATTTTTTCAGCTCGATCTTATATTTTCTTGTGCAGTTGTTATGGATGACCAACTGTTATCATAGAACCCCGACACTTGTCATAGAAAGCCATAAATTACCATAGAAAACATAGGATAATATCCAAAGGATGGCTTCAAGTACAGCCGTAGTGGATTTTATTTCATTTGTTTCAAAAATTCCACTGTTCCACTATAGATATTTTTCTGAAACAAATGAAATTTCTTCGATTTTATGTATGAATATTTTAATATTATCATCTTGATAGAAGTATTTGATTCTAATATAGAAACCAATTATAGTTGCTTTATATATCCCTTTACATATTGCCTGGTATGTACTTTATAATTACTTAATTAATAGATTTTTATCCATATCACTACAATAGATTTACTTATTTTACCTTTACTGTTTCTTTATTTAAAGTTTTATTCTCCGACTTTTTCATTTTGTTATATACTTTTATTATATCTTCTCAAAACACCGTTTTTTTGAAAAGACAGTCATTTGACCGTAAAATACCATGTTTTTTAATGTCTCACTATATTCCTGATTTTTAAAAGTCATTTGAATGTCTTTGCCTTCAAGTAGGCTTGTCGTGGATTCCATATATAAACATTTAATACTGAACATGTTAAGCGTATCATTTAAGGGTTTGTTTCAAAAAATATCTATAGTGAGACAAGTGAAATTTTTGAAACAAATGAAACAAATTTTCTTTTCTTACCAGTAAGCGTTTCCGCAATTCTATATTGTGTTTTTGGGGTATCCGAGTTATCTATATAATTAAAAGATCTCCAATATCATTTTTATTTTTTTCAGACATATCATATCTCTTTAATGTTTACAATGTTTGTGTTATATTAGTTTTTTGGACTATAATATTTAACTTTGCAAAGAGTTGTGATATTGAAATTAAATAATAGGAATGGCAAACTTTAATTCTTTTATAGACAAATTAGACATGGATTTCTGGCATGAGATTTGTGCTAAGAACGGCAAACTATGTCATTACAAAAAAGGAGAATTCTTTGTGCAACAGGGAGACATTATACGATATATGGGAATCGTGCAACAAGGATATTTTAAATATGTAGTAACAGATTCAAAGGGCAATGAACATATAACCGGTTTAGCACTGTCGGGAGAATTTGTCGGTGACTATTTAAGTGCCACATACAAAACGCCTTGTATGACAAGCATTGTTGCTGCAACAAATGTAGAAGTTCTGGTATGTGACTGTGAAATACTTAATAAAGTATTCAATAGGGACAGAGAGCTACATCAGCAGCTTTCAGATTTACTGTTCCATGATGTGTAGTGTACTAAATAAGTTGACACAAATTATTTAGTAACATGCGTGAATATAAAAAGTATTCAAAAGAAGAATGTTTATCTTATTTGGAGGAATATTTGTCCTCTTCGTTCACGAAAAGGCAATTTGAACGAGAAAAAG
>JAXEBI010000102.1:0-20213 GCA_034094155.1 Phocaeicola sp. | reverse complement strand
GGAAGGATACAGTCTTTGCATGAAGCTGACAGAAATATTCAACAAAAAGTCAAGTCCTGACGAAGCAAGAGCGAACCTTGCAAAATGGTACGATGAAGTGGAGAAGTTTGACTGTATGGAATTCAACAAGGTGCTTGATACATTTTCAAATCACAACACTACTATCATAAACTATTTTGAGGAAAGACTGACCAATGCATCTGCAGAATCTTTCAATGCAAAAATCAAAGCTTTTAGAAGTTGGTTAAGAGGGGTGTCTGATGTGAAATTCTTCATGTTCAGGCTGGCTAAGCTATATGCATAAAATAGTGATACCAACCAGGAAAATCCGCTGGTCCTGTTTTTGATATAGCCTGAACGGTCTTGTATACAGTAATCAATGTATACAGTAACTTATACACTAGGTTAATAGATGACAGTGGAAATTTACTGTATATGGCGAGGTAGATAATAATAGATATAATAAATGCGGTACAGAGTGAACTATTTTAAACGATCACTTCTGTACCGCATTTACTTTTATTGCCTATTCCAAAGTTATGGAAATTTATTTCTTTCCAATTGCTGACAGGATAGCACTTTTCATTGTATTATGATCTCTGAATTCATTGCTCAATTTATATTTTCCATCCTTGTCGACAAATACATAAGAAGGAATTCCGTCTATATTGAACTTTTTGCAGATATACTCCCATTGTTCTGCGTTAAATCTGTAATGTAGTCCTCTTATTTCAGGAATCATAGTTTTATATTTCACTATAGGAGAGGTTTCATTGGCAATATATATCCATATAATATCATCACTGCTAAGTTCATTTTCTTTCATAGGTTCTATTACACTCATAGCAGCACGGCATGGTCCGCACCATGTATTCCAGAAGTCTACAACTATAACCTTACCTTTATGAGGAGCAATGATAGCATCGAAAAGTTTATCGTTGGATACTTTTGGTGTCTCTTCAATTTTTGCCTTATCTGCTACGGCCGCAAGCTTTTCGTCCGCTTTCTTTTTTATTGATTCAAAAGCCTCGAGATAGAAAGGATTCTTCATCGATTTAAGAATTTCAATGTCCTTGTCGTTTAATTCGCCGTTTTCGGCTTTCTGAGGATATTTTGCAACTAAAGGTAATTCACAGACAAGACCTTCTGTCTTTCCTGTAATTTCAGCAAAGTTGAAACCGCTGAATGTTATTGCAGAAATATAATCACTGCTGTTCGCACCCATAATTAGTTTAGTATCATTAATGTCGAACAGCTTACAAACTTCTGCCACGTGTTCCGGCTTTATTTTTTCTATTTTGTTGAGCTCTTTGATATCTTCAGCACTTGGTCTGTTTACTTTCTTCTCATACATATAGTTGTAGCTTCTTATACGGTCACCGAATGCGATAGCCGCAAGTGTTTCCTGTTTTAGCGACAACAGATGAAATTCCTTCATTAGAGGAGAAAGGTCACTGTCATTTATTACAGATGAGAGTTTGTTGAATTTTTCAATTACCAGTTTGCAGTAATCATCAGCAGAGGTTCTGTAACTTGCGAATTGTCCAGAGTATATGTTCATTGAAAATTCCCGGAAGCATGTATTATCCGATGGTGATTGTATGGCGTTATTTATATTAGAATATGAACCTGTGGTATATACGAACTGAATAGCTTCCGGCTTGGTAACATTTTCTCCTTCTTTTCTTCTGTCCATTATATTGTATCCGGTTTTACGAAGATCAATATAAACATCAGTCTGTTCATTAGGAGCAAGCCATAAGTATCCGTTTAACTTGCCAATTAAAAATATTGCATTTGCAGGTCCGTATTGCAAATATGATAATGTGGCAGTTCCGTCTTTATCAACAGGTATGGTATATGGTTCTTGAGAACCGAACATATTGTTGACATACAGATTGATTTCTTTTCCGAGCTCTGCTCTGTAGCCCAAGAGGTGAATTTTTACTGTTGATTCTCCAACCTTGAAAATAGGGTCAGGCATAGAACTTCCGTTATCAACCCTCAAACATTCTTGAGGAATTTCATCCGGCTTGTTGTAAATGCTTTTTCCGGTAAGGTCGATATCGAACAGTTTGAAACATTCTTCACAATCAGATTCTATAAAATCGAATACCTTAGTACCTTTAGGCATAGGTTCGAACTTAAGCACAAATGAAGCTTCTCCAGATTCAGGCATCCAGAAAAGTGAGTCGGCATCAATTCCATCGGTGCCTATAAGGGCATATTTCTTTCCGTTGGCCTGAAGATATGATTCTGAACTGATTTTAATCCAGTAATGAGGCCTGTAGTAGGCATTTGTGTACAACACGGTAGACGAGTCGTTGATTTCTACCTTAGAGAAGTCGAGGGTAGTGGTATTTGACATTCCTATAAAGGGATAATCAACTTTTTTGTCTTGCTGCACGCATGATGCAAATAATGTGGCTGCCAATGCTGTAGACGTAATAATTTTTGTGTAGTTCATTGTAAATAAATTATAGTTATACAAAAATAGAATAATTCATATCAATCTACATGAATAGAATTATTTTATCCAAATATATAAAACAATGTATAAGTGTGTTCATTTATTGATAATATTTAACACATATAATATATAGTACAGATTGTATAGAATGTATACTATTGCAACTCGTTCTATTAAGGAAGGTCATTCATAATACTCTGTACCTCATCTAAGGTGAAAATACCTTTAAGAAGAATAATGCTGAATTCGTCAGTTTCATCTGCTACAAGAACATATTCATTCTCTTTTTTATTGGTCTTATTCTCATTTCCGGATTTCCCGTTTTTCCCAGTTTCATTATTTTCCTTACAGTAAATCACCACATGTGTACTGTCGTCTTTTATTCGTAGAAGCTCTTCGTATCCATTCTTTGGATTAATATATGCAACCTCTTTACGTAAACTGTTGGCTGCATTTTTATTTTCACATGATAATATTTGAAGTCCTGTAAGTTTGCTTATAATATTATCCATGTTTTTATCATCTTTATCTACAGATCCTTTCATAAGACTGAACATCTTAGGAGATATATAAACAGAAGTAACTCCCTGCATTTCTGAAATCTTATTGAAGAAACTGTCTTGCGCTACAGATGAAACAGTAGCAGCGATAATAAAAGTAAGTACTGTTATTAATCTGAAATTGTACAACAGTTGGATTATATATTTTTTCATGTTTTTAGAACTTTAAATAGGTTTGTTTAATAATAAGTATTTTAATAATAAATACATCTGTTACCGGCGTATAGCCAATATGCAAATCTGTAATTAAAAGCCGTTTTTTATACTTTTGTTTATTTTGTATCTTACATCCTTATTGATATTCTCTGCCTTTTCAAGTTTTGAAGTACCTTTATTAAGAACAGAAGCAAACAGGTGCAATGTCTTTTGAGTTTCAATATATGCGTCATGAGGATTGTCGAATGTATCTTTCATTGCAAAAGAATATTCATTTGCCTCTTCTTCCGGAGAATTCAAATAATTATATGATATAACTCCAATGCATAAAACTACACTTGCCGCAATTCCTGATATGATATAATATAGGGTTAGCCTGTGTCTTGCTGACTTGGGCTTTATGTCCATGGCCAAAGACTCATTTTCCTCTTTTTCCCATCTATCAATAAGGCATGAAATCTTGTTTTCCAAATCCTTTGGCACATCATTACTAACCTTTGTATCAAATAAATCAGATAATATATATTCCTCTTCACCATTTGTGTTCCCATCCTGATATTTTTTTATCAGTTTATTAATGTCCTTATTTTTATTTAAACCTTTATCCTTTTTTATTATGTTGTTGTCATCAAGTACCTTCATCTTATAAACTTTTATTATTAAGTAATACGTATAAAACTATTCTTATCTTCTTACAATGTTATAAAATTGTTCGCGTACCTTTTTTCTTGCCTTCGACAGCGTGGCTCTTATGTTGACAGAGCTTAATCCTGTGGCCTTTTCTATTTCATCAAAAGAACAGTCATTTATGTCTCTTAGCCATATAACAGTTTTCTGAGTACATGGCAGTTGGTTTATCAGATGTCTTAGCATCCTTGCGTCAGAGCGGTTTTCTATTGATACCATTACATCCTCGTTGTTGTCAAGACATTTAGTGCCCTTATTTATATCAGACAGTTCATCATCTATCGAATCTTCATCAGATGAATGATTAGATCTGATAAAATCCATGCAAAGATTTCTTACAAGTATTACACAGAAAGCCTCCGGTGAGTTTATACAAGTCAGTTCATCTCTTTTTTTCCAGAGTTTGAGATAAGCCTCCTGTACTATGTCTTCCGCATCCTGACTGTTATTAAGAATAGAAAAAGCAACTCTGTACATTTTTTTATGACATGGCAAGAATATTTTCTTGAATTCACTTGCGTCCATGTCTTTTGCTTGTCTCTTGTTCAACTAATAAAGAAATATCCTTCTCATTGAAATTCCCTTTTATTGATATCAGGGCACAATCATCACCGCCACACACAATTACGAGTTCTTTTATGGTATTCTTTTTCTGTTTTGTCATAACAGTAACAAGTTGGTCATTTTCTTTTACCTTCATTAAAATATCGTAATTGTCATCATTAAGGTGTGAAACTCTTTTAGAAAAACGTTTTTTCACGTTTTCATTACAGTCTTCGAGACTTAAAACTTTTATACTGCTTATTTTCCCTAATATTTCTTTGTCTTCCTTGTCATCCGAAAAACATTTGCCCACCCAAATAAGGAATCTTGGAATCTTAACATATTCTGCTTTCCTTTCCTCTTTAAATTCCCAGAAGAGAGAGTTAATATTTATCGCAAAAGCTGACTGTGAGATAAGAATCATCAGTATTATCCAATATTTTCTCATAAGCTATAATTTTATTCTTAAACATTAATATAAATGATTTAAACTATAGTCTTTATTTTATTTTTACGGAACCGTTTCTATTAATAAAGACGATGCAAGTATGGCAAATGTTGCATTGAAAATAATAAATACCTATAAAAAAATTACCCAAGCATACGTAAGCAGGAGGTGTTACGTAAACTTGGGTAAGAATTTTAAATTTCAGCGAAATACAAAATCCGATTAAGATTTTACGGTTCTTATTTGTTGTTTAAAGTCTCATCTATAGCCTCTATCTTCTTAAGAACCAAAGTCATGTCATTCTTAAGTTTTTCTATCTTACGGTTAATTTCATTTACAAGAGAATTACCCTTCTTGGAAGAAGAACTCAAGAAACCAAGATTGTTTTCGTATGTCTTAATATCATTTTTAATACTTTCGTATGTTCTGACCAGTTTTTCTCTGTCGCGGTAAAGGTTGCCTTCCTTGTTAAGTGAAGACTTGAAGTTATTAAGCTTTTTCTCTGCAGCAGAAATATTCAGTTTGTCGAACATCTTATCAACAAGACCATGGAATTCTTTATAAAGTCTGTCCTTGTCCTTAAACGGAACAAAGCCGATTGAATTCCATTCCTTGATGAATGTCTTGGTCTGTTTAGCAGCATTCTCATCAGTGCTACCTGAAGCCTCCAGTTCTTTAAGTTGCTTAATGATTTCTTCTTTTTTGCTAAGGTTTTCCATTTCTTCTGAGCGTTGAGAAGAAGTGGCTTTGGTTTTCTGTTCGAAGAAATAATCACAAGCACCTATAAATCTCTTCCAGATAGCATCTGAATGTTTTTTAGCCACAGGACCTATTGTTTTCCATTCCTTCTGCAACTTAGTCAGAATTTCTGCAGTTTCTTTCCATTCGGTACTATCTTTCAATGCTTCTGCTTTTTCACAAAGAACTTTCTTCTTTTCGAGGTTATTAGCCATATTCTCCTTTACTGATTTGAAGAATGCAGCTTTTCTGCTAAAGAATTCATCACATGCAGCACGGAATCTTTCAAAGATTTTCACGTTCATTTTTTGTGGTGCATAACCTATAGTCTTCCATTTAGCCTGAAGTGCAAGAATCTCCTGAGTCTTGTCTTCCCAGTCGGTAAATGTAGTAAGTTTATCGTACTCCATAGATTCTGCTATCTCACATATCACAGTCTTTTGGTCAAGGTTATTCTGTTCCTTTTCCTTCAAGTCATCGAAATACTTCTGATGACGTTTGTTGATAACTGTAGATGCAGCCTTGAATCTTGTCCAAATACTTTCTCTAAGTTCTTTTGCCACAGGACCGGTTTCTCTGAATTCCTGATGCAACTTCTGCAATTGATGGAAAGCCGATATAACATCATTTTCTTCGGCCAGTTTTTCGGCAGCTTCGCACAAATGAGTTTTCTTTTCAAGATTTTTCTTGAAATCATATTCACGGAACTCATTGTTGAGTTTTACCATATCATAGAATTTCTCAGTGCATAACTGATAATTTTTCCACAATTCATTTACCTTAGCGGCAGGAACCATTTTAATTTCATTCCATTCCTGCTGTAATTGTTTGAATTCATTATAGTTCTTGCCAGAATCTTCGGGAGATTCTGTAAGCGATTTCATTTTTTCGAGAATATCAAGTTTCTTTTGAAGATTATTTTCCTTTTCAAGTTCGATGGCGGCAGTCATAGCGTTTCTTTTTTCTTTGATAGCACCCATTACAGCCTTGAATTCCTTTTCAATCTCATCGGTTTCTGGGATGAATTTTTCAGCTTCTCCACCATTCTCAATAAATGATTTGCGTGCAGCTTCCTGTTCTGCCTTTTGAAGTTTATAGAATGTTTGTTTCAAAAAATCAATTTCTTGTTTTTCTGCATCAGATACATCTGCATTAATCTCTTTAAGGCGCAGTACTACTTCCTCTCTTGTCTGTTTAGGTTCATACTTCACGTTTTCTGTCTGTTCAACAGTAGGAACTAAAGTTTCGGCAGCTTCTGCCTGAACTTCAGTTAGCGGGCGGTTTGTTTCATTAACTTCCATCGTATGTAGATATTTAAGAATATTTCTATATTAAGAATTTTCTAAAATTTGAAAAATCATTATAAATACAAATTAAAAAGAAAAATTTTAGAAATCATAATTTTTTGTTAGAAATTTTTGCTTTTCGCCTAAAAATATGTTTAAACATGTTTAAGTTACGACAGCAGAACTGTTATTCCCATATAAAGCATCATGCCTATAATGTCGTTTGTAATTGAAATAAACGGACCGGTTGCTATTGCAGGGTCTATTTTAAGCTTTTCTAACGTCATAGGAACAAGAGTTCCGAATATTGATGCGAACATTACTACGGCAAATAGACTTATTGATACAGAATAGCTGACTGTTGCACTTGCACCAAAGCGTATAAAATTATACACGTAAACCAACAGTGATATGATGGAAGCGTTGATTAGCGCCACTACAGATTCCTTTGCTATTTGCTTGAAAGTATTCTGAGAGTCGAGAGAACTGTTGGCAAGTCCTTGTACCACAAGTGCCGACGACTGTGTACCCACATTTCCACCGGTACCACCGATAAGAGGTATGTAAAGTGCCATTTCGGGATGAGCGGCAAAGGTGGAATCAAAATTACCGAGAATCATAGAGTTGCCAATACCGCCAAGCATACCGATAAGAAGCCATGGCAGACGGGCTGTAGTCTGACGGAGAACATTATCGTCCGATTCAACGTCTTGCGAGAGACCGGAAGCCAACTGATAGTCGCGTTCTGCCTGTTCACGTACTTCGTCCATTACGTCGTCAACGGTAATACGTCCAACGAGTCTTCCTATGCTGTCTACCACAGGAACAGCCACAAGGTCGTATTTCTCGATTACCTGTACAACTTCTTCTACTGGCGTGTCCACATGTACAGAAACCGGGTCCTTCTTCATGACATGCTTCACTTTCGAAACAGAAGGGCTGGTAATCATTTTCTTAAGAGGAAATACTCCCCTGAGCCTTTCGTCATCATCCACCACATAAACATAATATATCTCGTCCATATCCTCGGCCTGTATACGCATCTCCCTAAGACACTCCGGCATACTCCAGTTCTCCTTAACGGTAACCATTTCTGTACCCATCAGACCGCCGGCGGTATCTTCGTCGTATTTCAAAAGGTCGACAATGTCACCTGCCTGTTCTATATCTTCAATGTGCGAGAGGACTTCTTCCTGCTTGTCTTCATCCATTTCACGGATGATGTCAACAGCATCGTCGGAGTCCATGTAGTCAACAAAACGCTTGGCTATCGTTTCCGACGGTAAAATGTCAAGAAATCTTTTTCTTGCATCTTCATCCATTTCAACCAGTACGTCGGCTGCTGTTTCGTTGTCGAGCAACAGGTATACAAAACGGGCATCCTCAGCGTCGAGTTCATCGCATAGTTCTGCGATGTCGGCAGGGTGCAGGTCATTCAGAAGTTCTTTAACTTTATCTGATTCCTTACTCTCGATGAGTTCTGAGATTTGTTTGATTTCCTCGCTGTTCATCCTGTTCAGTGTTTTAAGTGGTTATGATGTAATATGTGTGTGCTTAAAGCCTGTATTTATCTGTTTATTTGTCTGATAAATCGTTTTCAGGCAAGACTTTTTGTGCCAATGCAGCTTCTACGCGATTTGTGAGATCTATAAAATCATTAACAGACAACTGTTCCGGTCTTTTGTTGAAAATAGGGTCTGCACTTAACGGATTTGTCTTGTCGAGTATAGTTGAAATTGAATTTCTTAAAGTCTTGCGCCTTTGGTTGAATGTGGTTTTAACTATCTGTTTGAATAATTTTTCATCGCATCCCAGTTCCTTGGTCTCGTTTCTTGTCATTCTTATGACAGCACTCTTAACCTTTGGAGGCGGGTTGAACACATGTTCGTGTACGGTAAACAGATATTCCACATGATACCATGCCTGGATAAGTACACTCAGAATGCCGTAGGTCTTGTTTCCAGGTTTGGCTGCAATACGTTCGGCCACTTCTTTCTGAATCATACCTGTGCAGCATGGAATGATGTCCTTGTAGTCGAGCATCTTGAAGAAAATCTGGCTTGAAATATTATACGGATAGTTGCCGGTAAGTACAAAAGGCTTGCCGTCGAATAGTTCCGACAGATTCATTTTCAGGAAATCCTGTTCTATAATATTTTCGCCCAACTGGCTGAAGTTTTCATGCAGATAGGCAACCGATTCGAAGTCGAGTTCCACCACTTTTACAGTTCTGCCCTTAGGCAACAGATACTGTGTGAGAACTCCCATGCCAGGTCCTACCTCCAATATAGGAATATCAGGGCATGAGTCAACTGTATCGGCTATATCCTTAGCCACTTGCGGGTCTTTCAGAAAGTGCTGTCCTAAAAATTTCTTTGGTTTAACTAATTTCATTCCGTAATTTTATATTTCTTGGTGATAAATATTGTAATAATTCCGTTAAGCATTGTATATTTGCATCGTGCAAAGTTACATAATAATATCTAAATAATTTCAGATTTTGGAACGAAGTGAATCAAAAAAAAGAATAAATAAAATCCTTCAGGTAGTTTTTCCTATAGTTTTAGGAGCATTGATACTGATATGGACATACAAGGGTTTTGATTTCGACAGGGTATGGGCGGTACTCTATGGAGGAGTGAACTATTGGTGGATGCTGTTTTCTCTGGTATTCGGTGTATTGGGACATCTGTTCCGAGGATGGAGGTGGAACCTGTCTCTGGCACCTCTTGGAGAATATCCTAAACTGTCGAATAGTGTATATGCGATATTTGTTTCGTATGCGGCTAATCTTGTTATTCCACGTGTGGGAGAAGTGTCCCGATGCGGAATACTGTCGCAATACGATGGAGTGTCGTTCTCAAAATCTCTCGGAACGGTGGTTACCGAAAGACTTATTGATACTTTGTGTGTTCTTGTTATAACTGCTGTTACACTTTTATTGCAGTCGGGAGTGTTTGCACGCTTCTTCAAGGAAACAGGTACCGACGGGGCTTTTTTTGTTCATCTGTTCACATCAACCAATTTTTACATCACACTTGCTTGTATTGCAGCATTGTTTATACTTGCATATCTTCTTTTCCGTAAACTATCAGTCTTTGCGCGAGTTCGTGGAATAATAAATGAAATATGGCAAGGATGTATGTCTTTACGAGGTGTAAAAAATCTTCACTTGTTCATATTCTATACAGTAGGAATCTGGGTTTGCTATTTCTTTCAGTTTTATGTAACTTTCTACAGCTTTGATTTTTCTGCATCATTAGGTTGGATGGCCGGACTCGTGATGTTTGTTGTGGGAAGCATAGCCGTGATAGTTCCCACTCCTAACGGAGCCGGACCATGGCACTTTGCTGTAATAACCATGATGATGATGTATGGTGTAAGTAAAGATGATGCAGGAATATTTGCACTTTTAGTGCACGGAATCCAAACTTTTTTACTAATTTTGTTAGGAATATACGGATTAGTGGCTTTACCGCTAACCAACAAACAGTATAAAACCAAAAACTCATAATCAAAAAACACTTAATCTATGAGCGAAATTCTTTCTTTAGCTCCACAGAATGTGTGGAAACATTTTCATTCACTAACTCAGATACCACGTCCATCGGGTCATCTGGAAAAAATTCAGGCTTTCTTGCTTGAATTCGGTAAAAATGCAGGCGTTGAAACATTCCAGGATGAAGTTGGAAATATCATTTACCGCAAGCCGGCAACTCCGGGAATGGAAAACCGCAAGACAGTAATCCTTCAGGCACACATGGATATGGTGCCACAAAAGAATAAGGAAACAGAACACGATTTCGAAAAAGACCCTATCCAGACATATATCGACGGAGAATGGGTAAGAGCAAAAGGTACAACCCTTGGTTCGGACAACGGTATGGGAGTTGCGGCCATCATGGCAGTAATGGAAGACAAGACCCTTAAACACGGTCCGTTGGTTGCTCTTATCACTTCTGATGAGGAAACAGGTATGTACGGTGCTTTCGGATTGAAGCCTGGTACAATAGAGGGTGATATACTTCTTAATCTCGACTCGGAAGATGAGGGAGAACTTTATATCGGTTGCGCCGGTGGTGAAGATCTGACTGCGACTCTTGAATACAAGGAAGAAGAAACAGATCCTGAAGATGTAGCTCTTAAGGTTACTCTTAAGGGACTTCGCGGCGGTCACTCAGGTATTCAGATTGGCTGGGGACATGCCAATGCCAACAAGCTTATGGCACGCTTCCTCAATCAGGTGATTACATACGATGAGGCCTGCCTTGTATCATGGGAAGGCGGAAATATGCGTAATGCCATTCCTCGCGAATGCGAAGTTGTAATTACAGTTCCGGAATCGGAAGTGGAAGATGTACTTGCTTTTGTAGGAGAATGCGAGCAGGTATGGCGTGATGAGTTTGCCACAATAGAAGATGGCATAACATTTACAGCAGAGAAAGTTGACTTGCCAAAGATGATGGTTCCTGATGAAATCCGCGACAACCTTGTTGACGCTATCTTTGCTTGTCCAAATGGTGTAGAAAGATATATCCCTACAATTCCTGATACAGTAGAAACTTCTTCAAATCTTGCAATTGTTGAAATTGGCGGCGGAAAAGCTGCAGTGAAAGTCCTTACACGCAGTTCACGCGAATCTATGAAGGATTATCGCAATACAGCAATTGAAAGCTGTTTCTCGATGGCTGGAATGCAGGTTGTACGTTCAGGAGGTTATTCCGGTTGGGAACCTAACGTAAATTCACCTATACTGCATGCTATGAAGGCTTCTTATAAGGCACAGTTTGGTGAAGAGCCTGAAGTTAAGGTTATTCATGCAGGTTTGGAATGTGGTATTATCGGAGCCGTTATTCCTGAATTGGATATGATTTCATTTGGTCCTACACTCCAGTGCCCTCATACTCCTGAAGAACGTTGCAATATCCCAACAGTACAGAAATTCTATGATTTCCTAATTGCGACGTTGGAGAATGTTCCTGTAAAATAAACATATGATGTCAATGATATTTTATAAGTTAACTCTGTTGTTATTTCTATAGGTGTTAATCTTATAAGATGAAAAACTCAGTATGTTTATTGTTCATACACTTGTTTTATGATTGTTTCATAAATATAAAAGAGGCTGTCTCAGAATGAGGCGGCCTCTTTGCGTTACATTAATTGGCAATTAGATTGAATGTGTATGATGTTCAGATAATTTTGATTGTCAATCTTGCTCGTCACGAATCTGGCAGAGTTCCAAGTTCACTTTTCCCTTAAACCACAGAATCTATTATTACTAATGGATTAATAGGCCCTATGGATTCTTTGTCTTTTATAGATGTGATTAAGAAGTATAATATTCCATTAGAGTTTATATAGAATAAGGAACAGGGATTATGATTATCAGTACCCTAAAAACTTATTCTATATAATGTCTATTAAAAATAAATTAAAAAAGTTGTGACTGAAAAAATACATTCATTCTCCAAAACGAATTTATACATTGGTTTGAAGCCATAATCTAAATAATTTGTCTTCAATGGTATATATACCTCCTCGCTGGGTTTTGGATGTCTTATCTATAATCTTACGGTCAGCCATCAGTTTGAGATATGGGGATATCTTCCCGTTGTCTTGACCTGTCATCTGACGAATCTCCTGCAGACTGACTCCATCTTCAGCCCTTGCTATAACCGATAAAATCCTTTGAATCTGCACTACATAGCCATCATACTTTGCCTGATAATAGAAAGAGAAATAATCTATGAGAAGCATGATATCCGTTTCCGGACTTGCTGAATCTTCAATAATCTTTGCGGCTATCTGCACAGAACGGGGTGTCTTAGGCAGGTAAGACATCAGATTTTCTAAACGTGACATATCTGTCTCGTTCCCTACGAACATACTGTAATCAGCAACGGCAAGAGGCCGTATATAAGAAATCTTCAATCCTTCGAAAAAAGCAGATTCATAATCGGTGAATGCCGGTAGCACCTTGTCGGATGTCGCTATCAGAATGGGTGCACTAGCTTTATTAAGCTTTCCCCTCAAATTGTACTGCTCGGTATTATCAGTCCTCTCAAAATAGTACTGGATATTGTCAATTAACAGAACAGTCCTGCGGGAATCATCCTGCAATGGACAAAACTTCCATATATCATCGGTCGAGAAAAGTTTTTTTCCCTCAATAAATACCGGCTTAAGCTGTTTGCCACTATTTTCTATGCTGAAATACATCCTTTTGAGCAATGAGGTCTTTCCACTCCCATTTTCACCAATAATCAAATTGGGTTGTGCGATTTTATTCCTGTCTTCCTTTAACAAATAGTTGAAGATGGACGTAAAAATATCATTGTTTATGACAACAGTATCTTCCTTTATTCCTTGGCTATGGGATAAAGGAGGCTGATGTAATATGTTGGCACTTGTATTCATCTTTTTAATCACTGAACAAACTTGTCAAACCAATAATCTCTCAATAGCGGTGAGCGGAACATACGCAAAGCGTCTTTCTTCATAATGTATCCGTCATTCTCCAACATGGCAAGAACCTTGCTTAAAGTATAATCAACAGCCTCAATCTTTGAGGCATCCTGACCGGTCATCAAATTGTTGAGCATACCTTCCCGTTCTATACCCTCCGGCCGAGTGGCAAGCAGCTTCAGAATATGCCGGGCAGGAAGCTCGTATTCACCATATTCGACCAATCTCTCTGACCAGGTACTCAGATAATTCTCTGAACATAACTTACGGTAGGCGGTGTCTATATCTTCCCGAGTTATCTTGTCCGCATAGTCTTCTGCCAAATTGGAGAAGATAATCTGGATAAAATAAGGGATATTCCAATACAACTTGTTCAGCGTGTACTCAACAAGCTCATCGCTCATTTCAATGTTTTCAGACTTACAAAGTTCGAGAAGAAGTCCGGCTGCCTCGTCACGGCTCAGTTCGTCAAGGCTGAATTCTGTCAGGTCATTGACGGTATAGCCCAAATTCATTGCAGAAGTGAAATTCCTCAGACCTACAGAACCACAGAATAGCCAACGGACTTTAGTTCTGCTGATCTGTCGCAGGCTTCTTAGCCAGTTGAGGATAAAGGCCACTTTTTCAACTCCGTCCTCACTCTTGCTCAAAATTGTCAGGAAAAGGGTCAATTCATCAACGACAATAAATGTGTCTTCATCGTGTCTGATCAACTCCTTCAGGTTCTTATACAAATCTTCCTGATCTTCTTTTTTCCAAAAATTGAATTGAATTGGGCCGAGAGAAATCTTCTCTATGCTTTCCAGTACAGAAGCCAACCCTTTGGACATTCCTTCAGCTACCTGTTTCCAAATACCATTTTTGCTGAAGGCTTCAATAACAAGGTTAAGAAAACCATTTTCTGTAGTTGTTTCTTCCAAGTCAATATAAACACATTTCCATCCCTGATTCTTTTTCTCTTCTATCAGACGTTTTGCCAATGAAGACTTCCCAATGCGGCGGGGTGCGGACAACAGCAAAGAATGGCTACTGTTGAGCAGTTTGTTTGCCTTTTGAATTTCCTTTTCTCTTCCGAAGAAATCATCACCTTCAACCGGTGGACCAATCTTGTTTGATATACACATAGCTTTTCTGCTTTATATTAATTAGGGTATTTGCAAATATACGTAATCCATTTAATTAAAAAATATTTTTATAGAAAATTATTTTTATAGACTTATGGCTACGATTGGTCATTTGTCATGCTATGTTCATAAAATATGAACACGGGTGAAATGTTTTTATCGCAGGAAGTAACTTTTTCTCTTTTTCCGCAAAATATTTGAACTCTTTTCATTCCTAAACAGAAGATTCTGTACATTTTTTTATATTTAGAAAAGAACCTAATCTGCTAAAGGAGTAGTAGAAATATGGCATCATAACCAGCTCCATCCAACATGTTATGAAAAAACAACTGTCAAAATTGAATCTACGGCTTGAAGATCTGCCGGTGAACGATTTCAACGCTGAACAACTTGAAAAAATCAAAAGCGGACAATCATCCGTTTCGGAAAATTGCGTCTGTGAATGTATATGATATCAGGAAGGTGACACACAGGGACAGCAACTGAACTACTGGTCTATGTCCTAGCAATAAGCTGTCTGCTTCATACAAAAGAAATCAGAATTGTCACACTTAATCTCGGATATCCATGAAAAAAGAAAAATACAAAAACTTTCCTCTAATCAAGACATTCGCAGCCAAAGAAGTCAACACTTATTTATATGACGGAAGGGTAAACATTTTTCTGTGCCTTTCTCCCGTTTTATAGAAAGCTTTACATAAAACGGGAGAAAGAGTTAATCATCGGCATGTCAAATATCGTCAGACATCAACAAAACTATTAACATTGACTTTCATAACCTATATTTTTCATATCTAAAAAAATAATAACCTTCGCTAAGTTAAAATTATGAAACTACGTTCTTTACGGTCGGAGCAGAAAGGATTTTCGAACAATTCCATACAACTGGAATGGGCAACGGATAGGTAGTAATTTTTCCGCTTAACTATTAAAAAAACGGCTTCAAAGAACACATTTACGAATGAGGAATAATGCTATGTATTTCCCTCAAAACCCAATAGTTTACATTCTTTTTTCTGAATCCATCCAAAATCGGGCGAGTTTCACTATATTTGTATAGTATTCACAGAAAAAATAATTTTATGAGCATCAGAATATTTTTATTCCAAATATTGTGCTGTATCGCTGTTTGTGTGTTTGCTCAAGAAAATGTATCCGGGCTGAAAAGAGACAGTCTGAAGACAATATTGAATGAAAATTTGGGTAGTGACAGTCCAATTAGGAAGTCGTTCACCGTAGAAGAAGATATTCCAGAAATAAAGTCTGAAACTGAAAATTTCCCTAAGGTGCAAGAAATCAAGTTACATTCCCCATTCTACATTCCTTATTATGTTAATCCCTCTACTATATCCTATGGAGATTACAGCACTGGTGGAACTATCGCTCCTAATCTGTATGGTTATGGTTCACAATCTACATTATCAGGAATTGGAAGGATCAATGAAGCATCATTAATGTACCGATATTTCATAAATGATTTCTGGGAGATACAAACAGGGGTGAATGCCATAAAGTATAATTTCCCTTTCAGTATTGGTCAGTCTTTCGGTGCGACAGGAGCCATTTTATACAGACCTGCAGACAAACTTACCATTAAGGCTTTTGGCTCATATGCTCCAGCAAGTGCCTACGGATTTCATATGAATAGTTTTGGAGGGACTATTAGTTATGAATTCAATGACAATTGGGGGATGGAGGTTGGCGCAGAAAGAAGATATGATCCTATGAAACGAAAATGGGATACTCGTCCTATAGCAATACCCTATTACAAGTTCAATAAGACAAAGATTGGCGTAGATGTTGGAGGTATTATATACGAAATAATAAGAAGTGCAAAATACAAGAATCAACGCGGTAATCCTACCATAATGCCAGGCAGATAGATTTAAATATACTATGGTCGTAGTCTAGGCAGTTATGTCGAATCATACAAGCAAAAAATCAAACTCACTTAAAAACAGCATAACACATTGTCATTCAAGCATTAATAAAAGAAAGAAGTATGAAAGAGATAACCCTATTAAAATCAAGATATAAAAGGAACGGATATCTGATATTCAGAAAGAGCGACAACCTGAGAAAAATATGCAAAGCTATACCAGAAGACCTGTGTGGAGTGTATATCTACACCATAAAGGAAAATGGCAAGAAGCGTATAATATACATCGGCTGTTCAGGTAAGATAGAAAACGGTATGCCCGTATGCAGACAAAAAGGCGGACTAAGAAGAAGGATATGCGGCAAACAGGGAAACGTGTCAAGAGACACCTTCTATAAGAAAGTAATGGAAAAGGAAGGAGTTTCAGAAATAAAGATTTACTGGTTCGACACAGAAACGGACGATCCGGAGTTTATAGAATATGATTTAATTCTGAACTATATTATCAGAGAGAAGGAATTCCCGGAGTTCAACAACAAATTGGAACGAAAAGGAAACAAAGCTATCAAAGATTTTGATTCTGTGACAAAATCAAAATAGCACCCAAAGAAAAAGCATATAAAGGTGACAAACCTATCACCCCTATATGCTCAAAAAGTATCTATAAATGAAATTGATGTTGTTCTTACATACGGTTCTTCTGGTTATCACCTATATAGATAGCCATCGGGTTAATAATAAGTAAGGTCAAGGTTTCTTTTCCAACACCTTCTTTATCAACTCTTTTACTTCCTCTTTGCTTTTGATAGCAGCCGGATAAGCATGAAAAACATTGTATTCGTCAATGGCAACATCCAGGGGTATTTCTGCACCGGGTTGTCTTGCCTGGAAAAATATTGTCAGACGGCGCTTGATTTCAGGTTCAAATTCTTTGGTTATGAGACCTTCAATACCCCATGCAGCTACATGGTCGTAGAGGGGTGCATAGTAGATAAGTCCATCTGCCACATCCTGCCAACATTTGTTCTTTGATTTGGTCGTGGTACCTCCGACGTGATCGTTGTAAGCAGTTTCTCCGTAAGGTGTATTTTTCAGATCAATAGCGAACGGACGGCATTCCAACAGTTCAAAAGCTGCATCCCAATTTCCACCACCGGTCATCGGGAAATTACTGCCGTCAAACAGGACGTAATCAAACCAATTCAGTACCACGATTTTGACTCGTTCTTCTCCAAAGATTTTCTTCATCCACCAACCCTGTGCTCCATAAACAGTATTGCTCTTTTTGAGAATAAACGAATCGTTGATAGCATGAGGCTGATTGGTTATCACCAAGGCCTTGCGTTTACCGTTCAAGGGTGTCTGACGTGCATACATTTCCGAAATATGGGTAGCCATTAAACTGTCGCGATCGTTCAAACCAGGAGACTTCCAAAAATCCTTGTAGTCCTCTACAGTACGGATTTCATCCCATGAGAACTCGCAATCGGTCAGTCCAAGCCTGATTTTCCTTGGAGAGGTACGGTTTATTTCATATATACCCTTCAGAAACTTCACGCGGTTGTATTTCTCCCACATCGGATAGAAGGTCTCCGACTTTCTATAATAGGTATACAGGCTGTCCATGAAAGCCGCCTCCGTCGGATAACTGCCTTGCAGCAGGCGGTTTACATCATCATTCATGTTGTACGAGCCAACTTCGGTATAGACGTATCCCACTTGCTCAACAAAACGAGGATCGGCCAGGATGTCGTGAATTAGGTCGTATTGTACCGTGTCGCGGTGGTCACGCTCACCCAGCACTACTATATCCGATTTCTCAAACTGCTTGAATATGTATTCTTTGGGAGACATTCCCTTTTCAGCTGCACATGTACGCAACGCCTCGATAGAGGGTGTCTGTGCCTTTAATGCAATGGCTGTAAAAGCACTGAAAATAAAAAACAATAACTTCCTCATATATAAAATTATTTATTCAAAGTCATACCTGAATTTAAGATAATACTTACATACGGCTCTTTTGGTTGTCACCTGCTCCTGTTCCTTTATACTTGCTCTTGGCTGTATTGAATTTATAGCGGACTGTTTACGCAAAATTTCATCAACGCAAGATTATTGTGAAATATATATTATTGCATCAATCCACCTTCAATAAAGAAAACGACTTCACTCAATCGTTGTTTGTTATTCTTTTCGTCTTTAAAAACAGCTGGTATATTGAGCACTTTGTCCTGAATCAGATTATCCATTAAATACCACATTACTTCATGATACAAAATCACCATTGCAGTATTTTCATCATTAATATCATATTGGGTTGCGATATTTCCACAGTTGTCTTTAAGTTCTGACGAAATGGAATTAACAAGCTTATCAATAATTTGATGAAAACTATCTTGCTGTTTTTTTATGATAGGAAATAGAATGTCTCCGTTTGGGTTTGTCAAGCCGTATGGAATGAGTTTAGAGATAAGTTGCGGATTGTTTATTTTTCCATATTTGGATATTTCATCAGCGCTATCATCCATCGTTTTACTGCTTGGCGAAACTTCACTGTTGAGATAGGTTAATATCAAATTCATATCACCGAAACCATTTGTACCGAATTTAAGGTCTTTGCGTAGCTCATATAAAACCCAGTAACAACCGCTCCAACCAGCATGGTTGTTTATATCATCAAATAAAACCAGCTTTGTCCACATTCTACCGTCCAAAAGATATGAAAAGACCAAAGAAAGTGCATTATTCTCAAACCCCATGTCTTTAATTGTACGTACAAGAGAAACGAAGTCATTCTTAGTTTTTGCATACATAGATTTCGCAATCTCCTTACTTACATTTCTTAAAGATGTAGTCTGTTCTTTATCGAGAATAGGAATTGTGCATTTCCATTTTCCTTTTGTTTTATTAATCAGCCCTCCTACTTCCAATAATAATAATTGGCTATCAGAACATTTGATCCCCATATCAAGAAGTTCACTTTGGGTATGTGGAGTACGTAAATTATACATTATTTCCCAATTATTATCAGTAAGAACATAATCTTCGGGTTGATGTCCACTAACAGCAACGAATTGGGTAGCTTCCCACTCTTTATAAGGGCGAACATCAGTTTGAGCTTTAATAGTCGAAAAAGCACATGATAGTAATAAGGAAATAAAAATAGAAAATATTAATTTATTAGTCATAAGAATATTAATTTATAATTATATATTATTTAAGTCGTTTCCGTCAATCAATTTTCCGCTTACGGCCTGTGCGGACAAACTGACAGGTAATATGATACATGTCAGCACAAACAAAAATACTTTAATAAATCTCATTGTATATTACTCTTATTGTTTACGATTATCTATTCCGCTCACAAAGTTAGTATATACAAATTAAAAGTGTATAAAAAGTATATCTACATTTTAATCAGAATAAATGTCCATGTATTACACTAATATACAGTGATTTATCATACATTTTACACCACACCCAAAATCTACATTTTCATTTTTCAGAACTCTGCCACCCATCTGTCAAGTGTCATATCCTCAGGAAGACCGCCTTCCAACGATTCACTCAAATGCTTCTTCAAACGGAACTTCTTCTGGGATACCGAAGAGATACTGACACCGAATATCTCCGACATCTGGGTGTTGCTGAAACGAAGCTTGATCAGGATACAAAGATGAAGTTCCTGCTTTGTCAGTGTCGGACAGATGCTCTGCATACGGCTCACGAAATTGCCGTACGTACTTTCGCACATCTGCTCCAGAGTCTCCCATTCCATATCATCAAGAACACGGCATTTCTCTCTAAGTTCCTTCACAAGGCTGTAATTATCCACAACATAGTCGGCAAGCATA
>JAXEBI010000101.1:0-11871 GCA_034094155.1 Phocaeicola sp. | reverse complement strand
GCCTGGTCGCTGGCAAGTGCATTCATCGGATACATAATAATGACCTTTACACCTGTTTGGCGTTCATACTGATTACAGTGATAACAGTAATCCAGAATAGGATACAAGAAGCACTCAGTCTTACCAGAGCCCGTACCTGTTGTAAGAAGTGTAGGTTCCGGACTATGACCGTTCTTCATGCTAAGCTGCCTAAAAGCCTGTAGCTGATGCTTGTAGGGAGGGAATGAGGGAATTATATCTAATGGAATATTGGCACATTCCTCTTCTGTAGCTGACACAAAAGGGGTTTTCAAAGAGACGAAAGGCCCTTTGAATAATCCATCATTCTTATCTTCTATAAAGCGATAGAACGCATCGCTTACATCCTTTTCCTTGAATCGGTATGTAGCTTTTATATACTCGATCACTGAGTCGCGTACTTCGCGTGCTTGTTGTAATGGTAACATATTTTATAACTCTAATGTAGGTTCTTTTTTATAGCTCATTGCTAAATTAAAACACTTCTGCATTGTTGCAATTCCAATCCCTTGATACTCTATTAAAGCAATCATGGATTTTATATTGTCCTCATGGATTGCTTTATCTATGATTTCAATCTGCTTTGAAAAACGACTACCTAATATCTTGATTTTCTCTGAATGCGAAATATCAATCCATTTAAGCATAAAATTCTCAAACATATCATCCGGTGCTAACGGATCATATTCATATATTTCAATAGGAATATCACATTGTTCGAGATATTTATGCATAAGGTCAAGAACTTCAATTTTATCAAGTCCGCCATTGTGGGTTCCGAGAAGAGGAAAGGCAATCGAAGTGATACCTTTCTCCTTGTAGGAATCTACGAACTTTTGCAGTCCTGCTTCAAGATATTCCATTTTGCTGGGGTATTTCCAATGGAATTTTGTAGGGAAATTCAGTACCCATTGTGGAGTATTTTCTGACTTATACAGCCACAATTTTCCTATGCCAATCATCTTTGATTGACAGAACTCCTTATATTTTTCAAACATTTCAGGGTATCTGAGTTTGAAAACGAGCGCGATACCCTTGCCCATAACACCAACGCAGTTTATAGTATTGACAATCGTCTGCGTCTTGCTGTTAAAGATATTACCCTTATGGAATGTTATATTATTCATTAATAGACTCTTTAAGATTTACATACCTATCTGCATATTCTTCTGACATGGCTATGATGCCGTTGTCCTCATCAAATGCTTTTTCTCCGTTTTCATACACAAACATGTGTTCCAGATATTTTAATCCACCCGCATCTTTTGTATAAGAAGCTATGTCACATTGATATAATATCATTTTATATTGGAGAAGAATTGATGGAGACATTTTTAGCTCTGTCGCATCAGCAACAATTTCTTCCTTCAAATCTGACAAGTCATATTTGTTCTGGAAGTACGAGCCTAAATGATCGTCTCTCAGCAGTACTTCTACAAGGTTGAGTTCATGCTCGTTAAAAGGAGTGTTTTCCCATAGTTCACGAACCAATGAAAGAGTATGTTCATGCTGGGTTGAACGGTCTATAGCCTTGCCTATATCGTGTATTGCCAGCACAAGACGCATAAGGTCCATGTTCATACACTTATTGTCAAAGGCGAAGGCGTACTTTTCAAATTGTTCGCATACTAACAAGGTATGTTTTTTGACCATATAATGCCTAACTCGAGTATTATAGAGCTCTTCCAGTTTTGGCATTATAAGTTCAAGTGCGGTAATCATTTCCTCTGGTGAATAGTCATCATCAAGGCTGATACCCAAAAAGTTTTCAATAACTGTTGAGTCTGTATTTTTGGTTTCAGCTTTATTTGGAGAATATTTGTAAACCAACCATCGAGGTGAACGAGCACGCGGACACATATTAACATAGTAAACCTCAAATTCAGTATCGCCACATTCTACAGATACGTTGTCTCGTATCTGCATCACATGGCTTTTTACCGCTTTTATTTGAGATGCAGGATTGAACACTCTGATTTTTTTAATCTGAGCACTTTCAATCTGAAACATATAGTCACCGCTGTAGCTTGTTGTTATCTTAAGACGTTCATCTGACTTTTCAAACTTCAATGGCGGGTTCTCATGCTCGAATACATCTTCAGAGTCATAGATGCTATATATATGTTCACAGATTGAGTCATCGCAGAATATAGACTTTAGTATTTCCGTTTCTTCCCGGTCATAGCAGATGATTTGATAATCCTTAAGTTCAGAAAAATCAAACTCATCTATTATAAGAAATTCTTGTTGCATCTTTTCTTGAACTTCTTTACTCCTTTGGCTACTGTACAAGTGAACAGCATCTATATTATAAGGATCATCTATCACCTTATATATTCGAGCCCAATTAGTCTGCAAGTTTCCAGTACTGTAATAACATAAATTAGAATGTTTTGCCAATACTTCCTGAAGGTCGAACTTAAAGAATACTGGCATCGGACACATAGGCAAACCATTATCCTCTGCACGTCCGTAGTACTTGGAACCTTTCTGTTTTCCCAAACATTCATTGTAGAACTGTGTTTGAGTTCCAGTTCTAAAATAGAATCGAGCATATGGATGTGCTTTAGCAGACCTATGAACAACTGAGCCTGCAGCATCATATTTTAGTAGACCAAGTTCTGTTGCTCTGTTACGACTGAGTATTTTTCGAGACCTAATCACTTCTATCGCATTGAACATGTGCGTAAAATGATATATGAATGGCCTTCCATAACCCGTCGATTTAAGAGTATTATAGAACTCCATCAGATTCAATTCACTCTTGTATGATTTATCAACGCCAGAGGTTCTGAATGCAGGATTCTCTGCCAAAGCAACCCAGTCCCAACGATCTTTGAATCTATCAACCAGACTTTGAGTAAAGACAATGGTACCACTTTGAGAGATTCTCTTCCAATCGATTTTATCCTCAAATAAAGATAATGTCATTTCGTCAACAACAAAATCTGGCCTTTTGCATATAATGGTCCAGTTAACATTATCTTTGAATTTCTGCAAATTCTCGTTTGATGGGTTAAAATCAGGAGAGTGCGATATTACATTCCAGTCAAGATATTCTTTGAAGGTTTCAAGAATCTTGGGATTGGATTTATCAATATGAGTACTATTGGTAAGAATTGACCAGTTTAATTTATGCTTGTAGAACAGAATTACTTTATAGTGTAATTCCATTCTTCGTGAAATGTCATTCCAATCAAGATCTTTATCCTTTAGAATATTCAAAGTGTTCATAGTCGGGAAGAAGTCTCTTCTCCGGCTGAACTCTTTCCAGTCTAAATCAATCTGGGCTAACTTAGAAATATGCTCTTCTGTAAATTCAATGTCTTTTCTGTGTAAAATTTCTTTCCAGTCCCACTCTTTATCTATCAGAGAAATTACAATCTCAGCAGAAAGATTGAGGTCTTCCCTTTTTGAAAGAGCAGACCAGTCCCAATTTCTGTTTTTATGTTCATTGATATATTCTATGGTAAATTGGCAGTCTCTTCTTGATGTCAATTCATACCAATCCCACGAAAGGTTGTCATGTTCGGTGACGAATTCTGCAGATAATTCAAATCCTCTGTTAGAAGATATTTCTTTCCAATCCCACTTCTCCGCAATCAATGATGTAAGCATTTGTAGTGTCAGCTTAACATCACGCCGTTTTGAAAGAATGGCAAAATCAAGATATGCAGAGAATTTCTCTATATGCTTTAGTATCTCATTTGGCTTCTTACTGTTGTAACTAAAACACTTGCTGTTTTCTGAAAGATAATTCCAGTCCCATTCTTCACTGCGTACTCTAAGAATGTTATCGCACCAGTTAATTGATGAGAGGGTAGATAGATATTGGAAATTCCAATGGAAGGCCTTGTTACCAAGGATTTCAAGTACCACATTTTCCCATACGGAAAAACCTTTGATAACCTTCTTGTTCCAAGAAAGAATTTTATTCAAAGATTTAGAGGCAGAAAGAGCATCCCAGTCTACAGGAATACCAAATTCTTGATATGACTTTAAATATCTATCAACATCAAAATCATTTCTGTTATATAAATCAGAATAATCCCATTCATAAGAAACTTGTTTATTTATCAACAGGGCATTATTTCTGTTTATTTCCAGAATATCATTTGTTGAATATCGAGCTGTAAGCTTGCTCCAAATAGAAGCTCTAACTTCTTTTTCGAGCATTGACAGAATAATTGCAATCTGTATTCTTAATTCAGATTTTGCAAGGTCTTTTTCAGTAAGAACAGATTCTATTATATATTCCCAATCCCAAAGTAGGTAGTATTCAGGAAGGTTCTCTACAATAAAATCATGATCAAGACGAGTGGTTAATGTAGCCCATTTCCACTTGTCTTCGTAATTATCAAGATTCTTCTTAATTTTATCAATATCTGCATTCTTTGAGATGTAATTCCAATCAAGACGATCTAAAACATTCAGTTTAGAGAGAGCCGCAAAATTAAGCGTATCACAGAAATTCTGAGTGATAACACTCCAGTCCCAATTTGAGTCGCTTATATTTTGCAGAATGGTTTTCTTCTCAATATGAGCTGTTAGTTTATTCCAAGCACCCTGTTCTGTGACTAACTGTTTGAATTCATCTATTGCATACAGCTGAGAAAGGTTTTCTGCTGCTATTAACGGAATAGCCTTAGAGTAAGTGATGAAAGCTAAATGCTGCTTGATAAATTCAATGTCAGAAACAACGATGTCACGTGTAGAGAGAATAGACCAAACCCATTTGAAATCAGGATAAACGTCAATTATCCTTACCTCCGTAATAGATGATGTGATATGGTTTAAACCTTTTACAGAGAATTCCTTATCGTGATATTTTTCAAATGTCGTACTATTCCAAACAACTCCTCTATTGCATTCAAAGCCATCAGCATTGTTAACTGACTTCCATGAAATAAAGCCCAGTTTCTCATGCCAATCAATAACTTTAATAGTCCAAATGTAATCAGCGGAATTTGCATTATACCTATTCTGCAACCATTCCTTTTTCTCAATTACAGCAAATGCAAATTCGCTTGAGTCGCAATATGCTTCTGCCCATTCCACAGAGGCAAATGCCCTTGCCATAATTACGTCCAGATGAATATTTTTTGCAAACGCATTGATATTCTGTAATACATAGTCAAGACCGGCATTTGTGGAAATATATTCCCAGTTCCATTTCCTCTCAGGAAATTTTGCTATTATCGAATTATACTTAGATATGTATTTCTCTGTTACAGAGTACATATCGTAAGGAATGAAATTTATGGTTTCAAGTACAAACTCATCGTCAAGTCTTTCCAAAATAGATTCCCAATCCCAGTCTACATCTTCATGGAGCTTAGGAATGACAATGAGACGCTTGACGAAATCAATACTTCTGTTTGCCGACAGACTCTCAAAATCCCAAGGATATGTAATAGCAGTCTCAACGATGAAATCATCATCGTAGCGCGAAGACAGAGCTATCCAGTCTAAGGAATCTTTATAATCTTCCAGGTACACTTTAAGGGCATCTGTTGGAAAAACAACAGATATGGTACTCCAATGGGAGCCATTTGCCAGTTTCGCAATTTCAGCAAATAGTTTTAGGTCTGTCCATTTCAGATGTTCGCTTTCAAGGAAGTCATTAAGATTCCATACGTCTATGTATGGCATCATTGAAGCATAGTTCAATTCTTTATGACTTTCTCTAACAAGATGCAAATATTCACCGATATGGATTTTCTGGTTAATGTAATCATTATTGCATTCTTTATGCATAAGAAAATTGGTAGCTTCAGAAAATTCATTGTCGTAGAAAACAAACGGATATTTAGCATCCTCATATTCATACAGTCTAAAATCAATATGAATCTCACTCATTCGAGACTCCATTGATTCTTCTGCACGGCAGATATTTAAATCGGCACTACATTGAAGTGAAAGACGTGCTATGAGTTCAGAGGAAGTACCATATAGTTCTTCCTCAATTCCATCATGGTTAAAATCGTCGTATGGTACGTCAGATTTTCCCTGTATGGAGGATGTTATTCCGAGTGCATCACGGAAGGGGAACATCTTGTATTCTGAAGACTCTTTCTGTGCGATGTCAAAACATTGCATCAAAGCCATAGCACCACGATGGAAAGAGTGTTTAACACCTTTCTTCAGTGCCAATTTACCGAGAGGTGACAACGATACCTCTTTTTCATTTATATTTATCAGCCCGAAAGTTGTCAGCTGGGAGAGAATGCCATTAAAGATGTCCTTTTCTCCCTGGTCTGCATATCTTTTAGGAGTAGAATCAAAATCATCTTCTACATTGAATCCTAAGATGCGTGCAAGCTGATTTTCAGACAACTTTCCATTGTGTTGCAACGTAAGCAGTATAACTTTATCCAGTTTTGACAAGTCGTATGTTATATAGTAGACCACACTGCATATGGTCTTAATCAATCTCCACTCTCTGAACTTGTTGTCAGATGGACGAGAAGAGTATATGAGATTTCCTTCTTGCAGAATCTTATTATAGTCCATATTCACTTGCGGTTATTATTTTTCCATATTTGTTGTTAGGATCAGCAATAGTCTGATATACATTTTCATATATATCCTTGGTTCTAAATAATTTGCTATCTCCAACAATTATAAGTAATCTTTTCGCACGTGAAAGTGCGACATTTAAACGGTTGGGGGATTGAGCAAAACCTAAATCCTCTTGTTTGGGGTATCCATCTTCTGGATAACGTCCAAAATTAGGCTTTTGATTTTTTTCATTTTGTATACAATGGCTTCTCACCATTGACACAATAATGATGTTTCTTTCCATACCTTGGAATCTATCTACAGTACTTACTCTGACAGGAATTTGCGAGCTGTCAAATTCTCTTGTCATATCTTTTAACAGGCGTAGCTGTTTGCCGTAGAAAGAAATGAGACCAATCTGTTTATCTTCAGCACTATCCCAACTATCTACGTAGTTATGAAATGATTCAGATTCATTGAAATCTGTCAGCAACTTCTTTATGATTGCAACTTCTCCATAATTCACACGAGATGTACCATCAAGCATCTCTGGACTTGACGAATCAATCCATAAAACGTGGGTCTCAGGATTGATTGGACCAGCAGTGATGCCATGGTATCTTGATGCGCCATTATTAATATAGTCAGGGTCATCGACACCTAAATCAATAGGGGTAGTAAGACCACATTCCAAGCCACCTTCATCTTTGTAGAATTGTTTTATAACGTCATTGATAGCTGGATGCATACGGAATTGGTAGTTGAACACACCCTTTAGATTAACATCTATCTGGGTAAACAAACGTTCAAAGTGACTAATTTCCAGAGACTTAAAATTCGTTAGAACATAGCTCTTCAATTCTTTCATCTTCTCACGCTCATCATCGTTTTTTTCTCTTTTGATAAGATAATCAAATGAGTTGATGAACGATTCTCTTGAAAGCATAGGAGGTAACTGCCTATGGTCGCCAATTATCACATTCTTCTTACCGTATATTAACGGCAGAGACAATTCAGCAGGAGTCGCTTTACTTGATTCATCCTGGATTACCATATCAAAATATATTTTGGGGTTATATACACCCTCTTTGTCGGCGAAGATTTGTCTATATATGCGATAAAATTTGGTAGGAACAAAGCGGTTTCTCTTACCAGTATTCTCGATAGATTCAGACATGATAATGTTTTTTTGGCCAATAGAACTACATGTAGCACCGATAACGTTGCAGTTCTTAATATAGTTGTCAAAAAACAAGTTCTTCAGCTCTGAAGTTGGATTCTCTAGCAAATCCTTCCAAAGCTCTTGAGCTTCAGAAGGCATTTTTTCGGAATCCAATCGACGACTAACATTTTCCATCCAGTTTAGAAGTATCAGTTTTTCTGGAGCTTCATAAATGGAGTCCATATCAGTGTAAACGTCATTTTCCTCATCGTCATCATCATCGTTGATTGATGCATTTTTCTTCTTTGCATTCCAATCTTCTCCTTTTGCCCAACGGTACATCGCAGAATATGAGAATTGCAGACCTTCCGTTTCAAGACGGGACTCATCACCAATACGAATAGGTTTAATGAGATTATGATATGGGTTCACCACACGGTCAATCGCGTTATCCACGGCAAGGTTTGTTTCTGATGTAAGAAGTATTCTTTTATCAGGGTATTCTCTTGTATGCTGCCAAATCAATTCTGCGATGGCAGTAGATTTTCCAGTTCCCGGAGGTCCTTGGATAAGGGCGAGGTCAGGAGCCAGCAATGCTTTTGCTATTGCTGTCTTCTGTGGTTGATTTTTGTCTATCTTGCCATTAAGGATATGCTTGCTTATTTCCTGTTCTTCCAGTCTTATCGATTCTTCAAAATCTTTGATTCCTCCTGCTTTTGAAGCATCAAAGATAAAATCACCTAAAGAAACATTTTCAACATCTCGTCCTTGGACGATTCTATTCAATGATTCTTTAAGACGGGCAAGCTTCTCAAGATCACCAGACAGATCAGGTGTAATATATTCAACATTTGCGTCTTCAAATAACTGTTTGGTAATTTCATAGTTATCTCCTGAAATATCCAAAACAATCTCTGGGTAAGCAGAAATACGAATCAACTTACCGATTAGAAGATCTCCAACTAAGAAATCTGCACTTTTTAACTCGTTTACAGTCTCAATACGTTCTTCATCCCGACTTTGTTTATCATAATGATATAATAGTTTAACACAACTTGATGGAACATCAGAGATTATACACGAATAACGTGATGAATCAAAGGATTTTAATTTGTGAGAAAGTAACGGTTTAAATGCTGTAAGGTCTTCAATATTGTTAAATTCTTTAAAAAATGATAGTTCTGTACCTTTTTTAACAAGCTCAATATTTAAATCCTCAAAGGCATCATGGAGTTCCTCCATAATTCCAGTTAATTCAGCCTTTTTGTATTTTATATCGAAGTTACATTTGTGCCCTCTTTTGTACAAACCAAAATTTATGAACCCAAACTCTCGACTCAATTGAGTCAAAAGTTCAGGAAGGCTAGTTTCTCTCCAATTAAAGTCGATACCGATTGAAGAACCAGTTCTCTCAATGCCAATGTCTTTATTTCTAAGTTCAGTGTGTATTTGGTCATTGAAACGATCAAGTTCTTCTGTTGTAGCCCATTTCCGATTTTCCTTATACTCATAGAAATAACGTTCTGTTACCACATAATTGTCCCTGCCAAATATTTTGTCAATTATTTGGTGATCTAAAGTATATTCGAAATGGAAATCATCAGTACTTTGACTATTGAAGTATTTTATCTCATTCTTTTCATTTATACTTTCTTCTATTATTTCGCCTTCCGATACTAAATCTTCATCATAGATTATATCAACAGTTTTCTTCTCTTTTATTTTTTTTCTAAATGTTATAGTGCCATTCTTTTCTTTTGGCAACCCAAGTATATTCTTTGTCCAATCGTATTTGTGGAGGGCATCTTTGTCTATAGTAAAGTCAAACTCTACTTTGCACATTCGGAGACCAAAGATTTCTTCCAGTTCTACTAATACATCATTTTTGAAGTAACCGCCTTCAACAACTAGTTGTTTATTAATTATTACACCACTCTTTGTTTTTTTACAGTCTTTGAATGTTTCAATATTCTTAAAATTGTGGTTCGGACATATTCTTTCCAAATAATATAGAATACTTGGATACGTCGGAATAATCGCAGAGGCTATTTCTGGTAAAGCAATTTGTAGCCTACTGAATTCATCATAATCTTTTAACTTATTTAGTTCATTAATAGATATTTGTAATCTTCTATTCTTGTCAAAATCATAATCGATTTCAAGTTTCTCTAATAATTCTTTAACTTCAGTAAACTGAGCCTTTTTATCCGTTATTTTCCCGTCTATTACAGGACTAAAAGTAAAAGAAACATATTCTTTGTTTGCTTTTGCACTTATCCTAGATTTAGTTGATTCATCAAGCTTATTCCAATTTGTAATGGGCGCAAAGATATAGCCGTCATCGAAATGACAGTCATTATCTGTAATATTGAGTGTCTGTATTATATCATTCTTAATCTGTTCTGTATTATCAGAAGTGTCAAGAACAACATGTAGTTTCTCATTTATAATTTCTGATTTGGAAGGATCAATTGCAAGAGGAGTCGTTCTTTGTCGTAATATCTGTTCTTTAACTTCTGTATGCTTCTGCCATATATCTTTTAAAAGTGTCTTGTCAGAACTCTTCTTCTGTAGGTTTTCAGTCATAACAATCTTATGGCTGACCACTACATTCATAAATTCTTTATTGATTTTGCTTATTTTAACATCAAGATTTTTCCCTATATAAACATCAAGATCTGAGACCCTTACAATATCAATTTGAGAAGCCGGTAAAAATGCTTCAAAACCATGGATGTCAACGGTCATACCACCTTTGGTACGGCTTTTCACGTAACAAGAGATGGTTTCATTATTCTCATATGCTTGATTAACTTTTTCCCAGGCTTTTTTCCTACGAGCTTTCCTATGAGAAAGAATTAGCTGTCTATCTCTTGACGATTCGTTTTCGACTAGGACTTCAACAATATCACCAATTTTTAAGTCTGGATTATATCGAAATTCTGATGCTGAAATTATTCCGTCTGATTTATAACCTATATTTACAACAACTTCTCTTTTGTTCATGGCGATAACCGTTCCATCAACAATCTCATCTTTTTTAACGGTGTTTATAATTCCGTTATAAGCTTTCTCAAGTTCTTTGGCTCTTAAACTTGAGAAAGTTTCGCCATTTCCGTAAGCATCCCAATTAAAATCTTCTATTGTCATAACTTACTTTTTTGAGTTTAGATAATTTTCAACTTCGCAAATTGTATATCCAGCATTAATGAAAGCCTTTTTACTTTCTTCACCAAATGGACTGAAAATGACTTTTTCACTTTCTATCCCTAATTCAGCTTCAGCAAGAACATTCTGGTCATCATCAACTAATGTAAAACCACCATCTTGTGAAAAATCTATAGAATTTGCTATAAGATAGTCCAAGACAGGATGAACAGATTTATCGTATAGTAAATATACGTTTTTATCGTCTATTATATTGTAATGAGTGTGTTTTAAATGAAGTTTTTCAACACATTCTTTTCTAAAATGACTGACAAACAATTCTGGCAACATAACATTTTTCAACGCGATACATCCTTTAAAGAAAGGAGCGACATCTTCTACATTAAAACCCGCATGGCCACATCCAACAGGTGTAACAAGAAATGTTTTATCTCTATTATTACGTACGAATTGTTCAAATTGTAATATAGCTTTTCCAAGTATGTGAATATCAACCCCCATTGTTGGCAGCGCATAACACATTCCTGTTGGACCATTTGTAATGCCAACTTGAGCTCCAAAACTTTTTGCAGCTAGTCCAGCAGCGCCATGTTTTTGCGAACCATATTTATTAGTCCCAAAAACAAATATCTGGTTGTTTCTAAGACTAACAATTTTACTAGGAGTGTAATGGTCGTATCCTTTCAAAACATCGTATAATAGATTATAATATGCTGTTTCCATAACTAACTTATCTTTTCAATTGGCTAAACTCCTCAAATTCAGTTAATGCTCGGTTCGTATATTTTATAAATACATATTCTGATAGAATCTTGAATGTAATTTGTCTCATCTTGCCATTTTCTTTTTGAATCTCAAGTATTTGGCATTGTGGTATTATGGTGTTTTTATTCTTTATATTGAATTTTTGACCATTAAAAACTATTTGTTCCAATGAGGATTGAGTTAAAGCAAGGCTATATTTCGTTTCTCCAACTTTAATTTCATCCCATACGCCTTCTTGTTCTTGTCCCACTTCCACT
>JAXEBI010000100.1:0-28584 GCA_034094155.1 Phocaeicola sp. | reverse complement strand
CGGTTAATAATTTAAATGATACGAATTACGCTTTAATTTATAAGATTACTTCATGCAAAGAAGTTCTTTAACCTGACTTAGGTTAGCACTATGTACTAAACCACTGTGTACAAGGTTTCTCTTCTGCTTTTTAGTCTTCTTAGTCAAAATGTGACTGTGAAAAGCGTGCTTTCTTTTGATTTTACCTGTTCCGGTAAGAGTAAATCTTTTTTTAGAACCGGAGTTAGTCTTGATCTTTGGCATCTTGTTTAAATTTTTAATTATTATTATTCGTATGGTGGTAACGCACTATACCGGCGCGTTACGCACACCTTAATTATTATTCTTCTTCAGTCTCTTCATTAGAGGTTTTTGCCTGTTTAGGCTGCGATGAAGCAGTTTTCTTTGGCGCAGCAGCTTTCTTTGGTGACAAAGAAATAATCATTCTCTTGCCTTCCAGTATAGGCATCTGATCTACCTTGGCATACTCTTCCAAATCATTTGCGAAACGAAGGAGCAGTACTTCACCCTGTTCTTTAAAGAGGATTGAACGTCCCTTAAAAAACACATATGCTTTTACCTTATCTCCATCCTGTAAGAAACCGATTGCATGCTTAAGTTTAAAATTGTAGTCATGTTCGTCTGTCTGAGGTCCGAAACGGATTTCCTTAACATTCACTTTAACCTGCTTTGCTTTCTGTTCCTTAGCGCGTTTCTTTAATTGATAAAGGAATTTAGAATAATCTATAATTCTACAAACCGGTGGAACAGCATTGGGTGAAATTTCTACTAAGTCAGCTTCATGCTCTTCAGCCATCTTTAAAGCTTGAGCTAACGGATATACTGCTGATTCAATATCATCGCCCACGATGCGGACTTCTTTGGCACGAATCTGTTCGTTGATTCGGTGTTGCCCTTTTAAATTGTCATTCTTCATTAATAACTTTTACTTCCAGTTTGTTTTATATTATAAATTAATCTTTATTATTACTCTACTATCAATACATGATTTTTCTTTCATTATTGAAAGCGGGTGCAAAGTTACCATTTATTTATCATATTATGAACTTCTTCTGCAATATTTTTTGCAAAATCTTCAATTTTCATGCTTCCCTTGTCACCTTCACCCTGTTTTCTAACAGAAACTTCACCATTTTCGGCTTCTTTTTCACCTACAATAAGCATATACGGAATACGTTTCATTTCATTATCACGTATTTTTCTTCCGATTTTTTCATTTCTGTCGTCAACCAAAGCACGTATATCGTTCTTCTTAAGTTCAAGGCGAACTTTCTCTGCGTACTCATTGTATTTTTCAGAAATAGGAAGAATCGCAACCTGATCAGGAGTTAGCCACAATGGGAATTTTCCGGCAGTATGTTCAATAAGAACTGCGATAAAACGCTCCATTGAGCCGAAAGGTGCACGGTGAATCATTACAGGACGATGTTTCTGGTTGTCTGAACCTGTATATTCAAGTTCAAAACGTTCAGGTAAGTTGTAGTCCACCTGAATTGTTCCCAGCTGCCAGCGGCGGCCCAAAGCATCCTTAACCATAAAGTCAAGTTTAGGTCCATAGAAAGCAGCTTCACCATATTCGATACGTGCAGGTAATCCCTTCTCTTTACAAGCTTCAATTATAGCCTGTTCTGCTCTTTCCCAATTTTCGTCAGAACCGATATACTTCTCACGGTTTTCTTTATCTCTAAGCGAAATCTGAGCTTCAAAGTTCTCAAGACCCATTGACGTGAATACAATAGATATGATATCCATTACACGCAAGAACTCATCCTTTACCTGATCAGGACGACAGAACAAGTGCGCGTCATCTTGAGTAAAGCTACGTACACGAGTCAGACCGTGCAGCTCTCCGCTCTGTTCATAACGGCATACAGTTCCAAATTCAGCCAATCGCAGAGGAAGATCACGGTAAGAGCGTGGAGAATTCTTGTAAATCATACAATGATGAGGACAGTTCATAGGTTTCAGGAAGTATTCTTCACCTTCTTCCGGAGTATGGATAGGCTGGAAAGCATCCTTACCATATTTAGCATAGTGTCCTGAAGTTACATAAAGTAATTTGTTACCTATTGGAGGACACATCACTTCCTGATAATCATATCTTGCCTGAATACGGCGCAAAAAATCCTGAAGGCGGAGGCGGAGTGCTGTACCTTTAGGAAGCCACATAGGCAATCCCTTACCAACAGTATCTGAGAACATAAACAGATCCATTTCCTTACCAATCTTACGATGGTCGCGTTTCTTTGCTTCTTCAAGCAATACAAGATACTCATCAAGCATTTTCTTTTTAGGGAAAGAAATACCATAAATACGAGTCATCTGTTTACGGTCTTCCTGTCCTCTCCAGTATGCTCCTGCTACCGACAAAAGCTTAACAGCTTTAATAGGTGCAGTAGACATCAAATGAGGGCCACGGCAAAGATCGGTAAATGCCCCCTGGGTATATGTTGTTATATGACCGTCTTCCAACTCAGAAATAAGTTCGCACTTATAGGTTTCGCCTCTTTCGCCAAACATTTTCAAGGCATCTTCCTTTGAAATGTTTTCACGGACAAGAGCTTCCTTCTTAGCGGCCAATTCTGCCATTTTTTTCTCAATAGCAGGAAGGTCACCTTCCTTAATTACATCCTCACCCGGATCAACGTCATAATAGAAACCATTTTCTATAGCAGGACCTATACCGAACTGGATATTAGGATACAATTCCTGAAGAGCTTCAGCCAACAAGTGAGCACTTGTGTGCCAAAAAGCATGTTTACCCTGTTCGTCTTCCCATTTATAAAGAACGAAGTCGGCATCTTCATTGATAGGACGATTCAAATCGATAGTCTCGCCATTTACTCCACACGCCAGCACATCCTGTGCCAAACGAGAGCTGATGCTTTCTGCAATCTGCAGACCGGTAACTCCTTCGTTGTACTCACGAACGGAGCCATCTGGAAATTTTATCTTAATCATGATAATTATTTATTAATCTTATTCTTAATTTCTTGTTATTATCATTCCTGCTGGAATGTTCTAAAACGCAAAATTAGCAAAACTTTTCAGACTTGCTTTTCTTTTTGCAAGAAAATGTTACTTTTCTTTAACGGTAAATCGTTTTATTATATTATAAGCAGAGAAAATACCGAGTTCTCCGGCTTTACTTAAATCCTGTATACCCTGTCTGTTGTTTCCAAGGAATATGTGAGTCAGTCCACGGTTGAAATAAGCGTCTGCCATGTTCGGTTCATACTCAAGCACCTTATTATAATCAGCTATAGCCCCGCGATAATCTTTCATTATAGTAAGAATATTAGCTCTATTATAATATGCATATACAAAATCCGGAGCAAGTTCGATAACCTTATCAAAATCCTCGCGTATTTTTGCGTAATCAAGAGTTCTCACTTGAGCTGTTTTATCGTCTAAAGCCACCAGTTCGAAGCTTTTCTCTCTTTTCCTATATTCCAACTCCTTATAATATATAATAGCACGGCTGAAATATGCCGGGAAGAATGAAGGATCTTTTTCTATACACATATTAAGATCATTCAATGCATTGTCGAAATCCTGGACAAGATAAAAATCTATAGCTCGCGCATAATAGTTCATAGCGTTATCAGGATTCTTATCAATCTCAGCCGATAAAGCATCTATAGAAGCGAAATGCTGTTTTACCTGTTTTTCTGATAAAGATGTCTCACTGTTAGTTATAAGAAGTTTCTGAGGCAGAAGATTATTCTCATTAATCTGAGATATCCGTTTATCGAAGTTAATCTGACGTTTTACCTCATCTTTACGTTCGTAATAAGTCAAGGCAAACATTGGCTGAGGCAAGATATTTACATTCTTGTCTTGTACTCTTCCTCGATAATCTGTCTTATATTTGCTCTCAGTCTCATCATTATCGGCAACCATTATCTTACGATAATTATTCATATTCTTATCCGACTTCTTTCTTGTCTTTTCATCACTTTTGTTGGAAACCGTATTTTTCTTATTGCCGTTCTGTGATTCTATTTGAGCTTTAAGAACCACAAACTCATCCTCATCAGCCCCTTTCACATCACCAATTTTTCTTCTTACCTGCGCTCTATACTGATAACCAGGCAAAAAGTTTGGATACTCATCAAGAACAGCGGAGTAATCTTCTATAGCACCTTTGAAATCACCGGTTTTTTCTCTCAGCAAACCACGGTTGAATGCAGCCATCATATTGTCCGGTTCTACACTCAGTACAAAGTCAAAGTCCTCTATGGCACGATTGTCGTCACCTACCTGAGCTCTCAGCAAGCCACGGTTATAATGTCCTATGAAGTTTTCCTTGTCAATATCGAGTGCAATATCATAATCAGCCATTGCTCCTCTCAGATTATTCTGGTGATATCTGGCAAGAGCACGATTAATATAAACTCCGGCATTTTTGACAGACAGTCTGATAGCTTCGTCCAGATCGGCTTCAGCTTCAGTGAATTTCTCCCTTTGCATAAATATCATAGCTCTTGCAGCCCATGGGTCCGGACTATATTTGTCTATCTCTATTGCCTTATCAGCATCATTCATTGCCTGGATAGTATCCTTCAATTTTAGAGATACATCTGTACGCATAAGATAAGCATCAGTATATCTGGGAGATATTCTAATAAGAGAATCAAGTTCAAGTCTTGCCGACTTATAATCTTTTTTATGAATCCTGCATAAAATAAGATTATGCCATAATGCCTCATTTTCAGGATCGATTGTAAGTGCTTTTTGATAATCCTGAATTGCTCCGTCGAAATTTTCCTGACGGATTCTTGATATTCCCCTTATCTGATATGTATTTGCAACGAATGGATTACGCTCAATAGACTCCGTGCAGTCGGCTTCAGCTCCCTGATAATCATCGAGATTTATTTTAGCTAATCCTCTATAGAAATAAGGTTCGGCCATATATGGTTTGGCATTTATAACCTGATTAAAATATTGTATAGACAATACATAATCCTCGAAATAGAGAGCATTCTTACCGATAGTCATCACCCTGTCTGTATTAATTTGCGACAGGGCAGACACCGGAGCCAATAAGCCTATATAAAGTATGTATAAAAGCTTTTTTATCATTTCACTGTTTTCACCTTGTAAGCACAACGGGCTTTACCTTCAACCATCTTATTCAGTTTCCCTCTAATCATCTGTTTTCTCAATGGAGACAGATGGTCAATAAACATTGTTCCATCAAGATGATCAAACTCATGCTGCATTACTCTGGCAAGATAACCTTCTACCCACTCATCGTGAGCTTCAAGATTCTCGTCGAGATATGTCACATGAATCTTATCTGGTCGTTTTACATTTTCGTGTACTCCAGGCAGACTTAAGCAACCTTCTTCCATTGAAACCATTTCTTCACCGGTTTCAATAATATGAGCATTGATATACACACGTCTGAAATCCTTAAACTCAGGCATGTCGTCAGATAACACGTCAAGATTGACAACAACGACACGAATAGGCAAGCCTATCTGTGGTGCGGCAAGTCCTACACCATCAGCACGGTCCATTGTTTCAAACATATTGGCAATCAATTCTTTCAGATTAGGATAATCGGGTGTAATATCTACGGCCTCCTCACGAAGTACTGGCTGGCCATATACATAAATAGGTAAAATCATATTAAATTATTATTTTATAATTATTAAACATTAATCTGCGTGATGTAAAAATGAAAAAAATATTTCCATCATACAGTAAATTATATACAGCTATTATTCTATGCTACAATTACAAGATAAATTTTATCTAATCATAAGATTCGATTATCTTGATTATAATCTTATTCTTATAATACAAGAATTAAAACCTCTTAGACTCGAGATAAGACTGTAGAATAATGGTTGCACTGATTTCATCAACCAAAGCCTTATTCTGCCGGTCTTTTTTCTTTAATCCTCCTGTAATCATTGCCTGATGAGCTAAAACAGAAGTAAACCTTTCATCGACCAGTTCTACTGGCATGTCGGGTAAAAGCTTCCTGATTCTGTTAATAAAAGGAATGATATTCTTCATATTTTCAGAATCCTCATAATTCATCTGTCTTGGATGTCCAATGATGATGCGCTCAACTTTTTCCTGGCGGACATAATTCATTATAAAGTCAGCCAACTGATGAGTTGGAACTGTCGTAAGTCCGCTTGCTATAATCTGCATCGGGTCGGTTACGGCTATACCTGTACGCTTCCGCCCATAATCTATTGCTAAAATTCTACTCATACGTGGCTACAAATTTACGAATTTATTCCCAACCAATTATAAATTAAAACTAAAATATATATAACAGCTGTACAATTAATTATAAAACATATTATGGATTAATATACCAGTCCCACGTTATCTACCCATATAGTATTTCCCGGTGAACCTACAAAAGCTCCTCCAATACTTGAGGTAAATTGTA
Organism: Phocaeicola sp.; assembly: GCA_034094155.1. Lineage (GTDB taxonomy): Bacteria > Bacteroidota > Bacteroidia > Bacteroidales > Bacteroidaceae > Phocaeicola. The sequence continues at coordinate 22,163 of JAXEBI010000100.1, read as the reverse complement.
CAATAATATGAGTAGGTTTTTCTCCTTTACCGGCCCAGCCGTTTTCCTTAATCAATACACTTTCACCTTTACTGTTGCGTGCATGATATCCTCCAGTTCCAAGTGCCATCAGTTCAGGAACGTATCTGCTGTCTCCGGTAATGTCACCATACATGATATCATAAGTAGCTCCATTTACCCATTCCTGTTCGGTAGCAGAATATTTAACAGCAGCTGTACCGACTCTTTTTGCAATGATATTTCCTTCAGCATCCTCTGTTCTTTTTTGAAGAAAGCAAACCATAATAGCAGCATCCTGGCCTGGCACGAGTGATTTCCTGCTAAAACCATTTTGGCGTATTCTGTCAGGATGGCCCGACATTTTCACTTTATAATCGTATCTTATGGCTTTGGGAGTTTCTGAAAAAGGTACACCACAATTCAATGCCTTTTCTCCGTCTTTGGTACTGGTGATTGGTTCTTTCATATCTCCCAGAAACATAGAACCAGAGGCCAATACTGTAATATTCACCATACCAAGTACTTTCACGCTTTCAATATGAGTCTCAAGTCGGGCGCAGTATCCTTCATCACGTTTTTCGGGATACACACTCGTATTTGTCTTGACAATTCCTACCACTTTGGCCATAACGTTTGAGTTTCCCCAAGGAGACCCTCCCTGGTTAACATAAGCTATATTCCCATCTATTTGCTGCGTAGGTCCTAATTCGTACAAATACTTCACATTTCCTCCGATTATAGCCGATTCTTCTATTTTTCGGGTCACCCACTGGTTCATATCACCAAATTTAAACGGTACAAACTTATCCTGATTTTCCTGCGCTACAGCATTGATGCCGGAAAACATAAAGAATATACCCAATAAAAAATTACCTTTCATAATATACTACTATTAAAAACAAGGTACAAAAGTATAAAAAAAAGCGATAGCATAACCGCTACCGCTTTAAATATGAAAAATATAATACTAAATTCGAGTATTTGACAAAATTGCTTTTGTATCTTTTATTTTTTTTGAAGACTAAAGCTGCCAAACAAATATTAATATACTCTGTAAAGTAACCATGAAGCCTGGAAGTCTTCACGATTTGGATATTTTGCCTTAAATGCATCTCTAGCACGGGCTGCTTCATCACGAGTGTCAAATGATTCAACTACTACACGGTACATGTTACGTGAAGCATTGTATACAACCTTTGCATCATAGCCGTCTCTGTCAAGCATTGCTTTCAGACCGTCTGCATTGGCTTTTACGCCAAAACTTCCACATACTACACTGTAAGCTCTCAAACCATCACCTGAAACGAGCTCAACTTTTTCTTCACGTACAGGAGTTGTTGATACAGGAGCCGGAGTTGGATTAACAGGAGCGGTCTCAACTATTGGTGCAGGTTCAACTGCTGGTTCTTCAGCTGCTTCAGCTAATTCCTGCTGTTTAGCTTTTTCGTAAGCTTTTTTATAAGCACTTTCACTTGACTTACATGATGAGAATGCCATAACAAGACACAATCCCATACTAAAAACGAATAACTTTTTCATGTCGCTTTCTATTTATATTATTAATTAAGTATCCAATTTAGATCAAAGATACGTATTAAAAAGTATCCGACTATGTTTTACGAGACAAAATTAGTAATATAAAACCATTCAAAGTATTAAAATCAGTTAATATTACAATATTCAGAATAAATTGATATATTTTTCGTGTAAAACATGAACAAGTTATCATATTTTTTATTAGATTTGTGAAACAAACATCTAAGGATAAATTTGAAACAGATATCACAGACAAGACTGCAGACTGAATTTTATCGCTGTATAAAGTTGGGATAAGTTTCATTACCTTATTAAATATAAATCATTATGAAAGCATTAAACATTGTAGCAGCATTCTTGGGCGGTGTAGCTCTTGGTGCAGCAGCCGGAATCTTGTTCGCTCCGGAAAAAGGCGAAAACACTCGTAAAAAAATTGCAGATATTTTACGTGAAAAAGGAATCAGATTGAATCGTGCTGAAATGGAAGATTTGGTTGACCAGATCGCAGCAGAAGTTAAAGATGCAGAATAATTTTTAACTTTATATAGTCTTAATATTTGTATGTACATTAACATTACATGTATTCGGACCTATTCATTTCAAAGTTAATTCATTCAAAAAGCACTTTTAAAAGGAATTTTAAAAGGAAAAGCCGCTCACGCCCGACGGCGACTGACGGAACTTCCTTTTAAAGTTCCTTATTTTATTATTACATTATTACAAGCAAAATTTATTACAAGCAAAATCAAATAATAAATATGTTTGCCAACGACAAAAGTATTGATACGTTAGAAGCCTTGTTCAGAGAAGCTAAAAAATATCTGGCTTTACAGGGACAGTATATGAAACTCGACCTTGTAGAGAAACTTACTATACTTCTTTCAACGCTTATTCTGATATGTGTACTTATAGTATTGGGAATGATGGCTTTATTCTACTTCTCATTTATGCTGGTCTATGCCATCAATACCATAGTAAACAATATAGTGGCAAGTTACGCCATTATTGGAGTATGTATAATTGCTCTTGGAAGTATGATTTATATATTCCGTCAAAGTCTTATATTTCAGCCTATGGTAAGATTCCTCTCAAGACTATTCCTTGAAGACAACAAACAAGATAATGTTTAAACTCATACAAAATTCTTAATATGTCAACAAACTCTAATCCATATACAATAGAAACAATATCCCGTATGAGGGCAGAAAAGAAGGAAGAGTTAAAGCAGTCGAAAGTGAAGATGCAAAGACTTGCTCAAAATCTTTTTTCACCACCTGAAACAAAAAACAAAATGGATCTGATGATGCATCATTTCAATACAGGTATGGCTGCATACGATGGCATTATGACAGGAATCAAAATTTATAGAAGAATTAAAGGACTGCTCAAAAAAAGAAAATAGATACACTTTTACATCATTTCATATCTTTTTTGTTGTATTATTTTTATATAATCAGTTATTTTTGTTATGTTTGTAAAAATTATTATTAAGAAGTTGATATATTTTAATACCTCAACTATTTGTTAAAGCATAACAACTATATCATTCAAAATCATTATTAAAACTAAAAACAACAATCGTATGAAAAAGACTTGGGTTATCGTAGTTGGAATTATTATTGTCATTTTGGGCTTTTTAATTTCATTCAGTATTTCATCCTACAATTCTTTTGTTTCACAAGACGAAGCCGTAGCTACAGCATGGAGTAATGTGGAAAATCAATATCAGCGTCGTGCTGACTTAATACCTAATCTCGTCAATACAGTTAAAGGTTATGCCGAACATGAGAAAGAAACTCTTGACGCTGTTGTTTCTGCCAGGGCAAAGGCTACACAGACAACAATAAGCATTGACGACTTGACACCTGAAAAAATGCAGGCTTACCAGAAAGCTCAAGGAGAAATAGGAGCTGCTTTAAGCCGTTTGCTTGCCGTGACAGAAAACTATCCAGACCTGAAGGCCAACGAAAATTTTCAGGCATTGCAGGCTCAGTTAGAAGGAACAGAAAACAGAATCAGTGTTGAACGCCGTAAATTCAATGAAATTGCACAGAGTTACAACACATCTATCCGCCGCTTCCCGAAAAACATTATTGCTTCGATGTTCGGTTTCGAAAAACGTCCTTATTTCGAAGCTGCCGAAGGTTCTGAAAAAGCACCGGAAGTTAAATTCTAATATTTATATCTAAACAATTATTATGAAAATCAGAAAGTTCCATAAAGAACCTGAAAAGGAACTGATTCATAAAATTAACATGATACTATTATACAATAATCTTATTGACAGATTACGTATAATAGTATCTGTATTATTTATATGTATTGCTACAGGTACTGTTCAGGTTTCATTCGCCAATAATATCAAGGCATACAAGGTAAGTGAAATACCTATGGTACATCTGCAGGACAGAACAAAATATGTAAGCAATCCTGACAATATACTTTCACCTGATGTTGTCGCAAAGATAGACACTACACTTTTTGCTTTAGAGCAACAAACAGGAATTCAAGTTCTGGTCGTTGCCGTGAATCAAATTGAAGGAGGCGACTGCTTTGACTTTGCGTACCGTCTTGGAAGAGATAATGGGGTAGGACAAAAAGGAAAAGACAACGGACTGGTAATACTTCTTGTTACCCAAGAAAGATGTATTCAGTTTGCTACAGGATACGGACTCGAAGGCGTGCTGCCTGACGCTGTATGCAAACAAATCCAAGTCCGATACATGAATAAGCCATTCAGTCATGGAAACTGGGATAAAGGTATGCTTGCAGGTATCAAGGCTTTAAGACATCATCTTAAAGGTGAGAGGGGTATTCCAGACCGTCCTAAAAAGTCATCCGATGAAGGAAGCTACACATTCTTGATATTACTGTTCGGTGTACTTGGATTTACTTTATTCTATCTTTGGATAAGCACCAGAAGACAGAAACAGTGTCCCAAATGTCATAAACATACACTTAAAAGATTGTCTTCCAGGACTATCGAAAGACATTCCACATACCATATCGATGAAATTATTGACTGTTGTACCAACTGTGGGCATATGGTAAGAAAAGAACAACGTATTGATGATGACAATGATTTTCATCATGGAAGAAGAAGCGGTCCGTTTGGTGGTGGAATATTTATGGGCGGAGGCTTCGGTGGACGTGGAAGCGGAGGCTTTGGAGGAGGCAGCTTTGGAGGAGGTGATTTCGGCGGTGGAGGTGCCGGAAGTAAGTTCTGACAGATTCTGCATCATAAATGAATCAGTCCGGTTTTATTGAAAACATTCTCCATTAATTAGTCGCTTCAACTGATACAAGCTTTTTGATAAGATTTTACATATAACAAAACAATTAACACGAATAAAAACATTTCATTTAAATACAATGTACAACAATACTTTTGGCAACATATTCCGTCTTACAAGTTTTGGCGAGTCGCATGGCAAAGCCATCGGAGGTGTAATCGATGGTTTCCCTGCAGGTATAAAAATTGATATGGACTTTATACAGAGCGAGCTCGACAGAAGAAAACCGGGGCAGTCTGTTATTACAACAGCCAGAAAAGAGGCCGATTCTGTTGAATTTCTTTCAGGTATATACAATGGATACTCAACCGGATGTCCCATTGGTTTTGCTGTATGGAATACCAATCAGCATTCAAGTGACTACGATAATATGAAAGATGTTTTCCGTCCATCACATGCGGATTATACTTATACACAAAAATATGGAATACGTGACCATAGAGGAGGCGGACGTTCATCGGCAAGGGAAACTATTTCAAGGGTAGTAGCCGGTGCATTGGCAAAACTTGCCTTGCAACAGCTCGGAGTTAAGATTACTGCCTATACCTCACAAGTGGGTAGCATTATTCTTGAAAAAGACTATACTCAATATGATTTCAGTGAGATAGAGAAGAACCCCGTAAGATGTCCTGACACAGAAAAGGCTAAAGAAATGGCAGACCTGATTCTTAAGGTCAAGGGAGAAGGAAATACCATAGGAGGAACCATAACATGTGTTATTAAAGGATGTCCTGTTGGATTAGGACAGCCTGCCTTTGGCAAATTACATGCTGCACTTGGAAATGCCATGTTAAGCATAAATGCAGTAAAGGGATTTGAGTACGGACAAGGATTCAGTAATATGAATCTGAAAGGTAGCGAACAAAACGATATTTTCTATAATAACAACGGGAAAATAGACTTCAAGACAAACCATTCCGGAGGAATTCAGGGTGGTATTAGCAACGGACAGGATATATACTTTAAAGTTGCTTTCAAACCCGTAGCAACAGTCCTTATGGAACAACCAACAGTCGACCGCTTGGGAAATGAAACAATTCTGAAGGCAAGAGGCAGACACGACCCATGTGTACTGCCAAGAGCAGTTCCTATAGTAGAAGCAATGGCAGCAATGACAATACTCGACTATTATCTCATAAACAAGGCTACTACATTATAATTATACATAGCTCAAAATCATTAATCATAAATAACATAACCATGGACATTAAAGAATACATAAAAAATAATGAAAACCGCTTTCTGGATGAGTTGTTCAGTCTAATCCGCATACCAAGTATAAGCGCATTGCCTCAACATAAGGAAGATATGCTTGCTTGTGCAGAAAGATGGCGCCAGTTACTTATTGAAGCTGGAGCAGACGAAGCTATAATAATGCCGTCGGAAGGTAATCCGTTGGTATACGCAGAGAAGAGAATAAGTCCCGACGCTCCTACGGTTCTGATTTACGCTCATTATGATGTCATGCCTGCTGAACCACTTGAACTTTGGAAAAGCAGTCCTTTTGAACCCGAAGTCAGAGACGGTAGAATATGGGCAAGAGGTGCCGATGACGACAAAGGGCAGGCCATGATTCAGGCAAAAGCATTCGAATACATGGTAAAGCAAGGACTTCTAAAACATAATGTAAAATTTATCTTCGAAGGAGAAGAAGAAATAGGTTCACCAAGTCTTAATTCATTTCTGAAAGAACATAAGGAACTCCTTAAGGCCGATGTGATTTTAGTATCAGACACAAGTATGCTTGGGGCTGACCTTCCTTCATTAACCACTGGACTTAGAGGACTTGCGTATTGGGAGATTGAAGTGACAGGTCCTAACAGAGACCTTCATTCCGGACATTTCGGTGGTGCAGTTGCCAATCCTATAAATACTCTATGCAATATCCTTTCTAAGGTTATCGATGAAGATGGAAGGATAACCATACCGCATTTTTATGATGAAGTTGAAGAAGTTCCGGCTGCAGAACGTGAAATGATTGCCAATATACCATTCGATGAGAAAAAATACATGGAAGCTATTGGCGTAAAAGCGCTCAAGGGAGAAAAAGGATATTCAACATTAGAGCGCAACAGTTGCCGTCCTTCATTCGATATATGCGGTATATGGGGGGGATATACCGGAGAGGGTTCGAAAACCGTATTGCCGTCGAAGGCATATGCCAAGGTATCTTGCCGTCTTGTTCCACATCAAAACCATGAAACAATATCCAGACTGTTTGTTGATTACATTAACAGCATTGCTCCCGACTATGTTCAGGTAAATGTTACTCCTATGCACGGAGGCGAGGGCTATGTATGTCCGATTACTCTCCCTGCCTATCAGGCAGCAGAAAAAGGTTTCGAGAAAGCTTTTGGTAAGAAGCCATTAGCAGTGCGACGTGGTGGAAGCATACCTATAATAAGCGATTTTGAGCAGATACTTGGTATAAAGACCGTTCTCATGGGATTCGGACTTGAAAGTGATGCCATACATTCGCCAAACGAAAACTTCTCATTGGATATTTTCAGAAAAGGCATTGAGGCAGTAGTAGAATTCCATAAGGAGTTCAGTAAATAAGGTGATTTAAGGTCTGGCATAATAAAGTCAGGCTCGAAGAGAATTATAATAATAAAAAATGGCATATGGAGTGATTATTGTATATCAATATCATCTTCATATGCCATTTTAATTTTCTATCTCGAAGTTGGCAAATCAGGAATGACAGATTCAATCCTGTTTTCTACATCATCTGGAAGCTTTGAGAAAAAGTCCATACCGGTTTCTTTTTCTATGCTGTCAACATTAACCATGTATTTTCTTATATCTTGTGACCGTGATATGTTCTGAAAAATAAATCCCATTGCAATAGGATTCTTTCTGTTGTAAATGAGTATAACTTTAAAGAATCTGTCGGGCACTGCAACCTTGGTATTTCCTATTCTTTTAGGGTTTTTCTTATCGAATATCGGTCCGCAGGCAATGTATAATGTTCCATATTTATTTGCCCATTTCCGGCATAACTCCTCAAGGTCGTTCCAGTCTCCTCTATTCAGGTTACCGGTTTGAGGACATATATTGCTCATATAAAATGATTCTTTCATGGCTTTGTCGCTCCATTTGAAATCTGCCGCAGGAGCCATATGTCCTCTGTCGTACCCACTTCTTGTGTAGTCGGAATGTGTAACTTTAGGCTCTGGTAGGTCTGGATCGGGTAAGAACTTGTCATATCGGTCTTCCTTGCCTTTTGTTTCTTCTCTGGTTAGTTCCCATGCAACCCAATTAGGATTTTTATAATAATTATTATACGATAATGTATAGCCTGTTCTTCTCAATATTATGCCATCATCATTATTATCTGTGTAGATGGGAATTTCCAAATTTAGAGATGGAGCCTGGCCTACAGACACCTCGTTCTCTTTGTTAAGTCTTTCGCGGCTTCTTTCCTTGAATTTCTCTATAGCAGGCTGAATATTGTTTTCGGCTTGAGATACAATTTCATTTTTGATTCTGTCTGCATCCTTTACAACCTGTTTGATAGATTTGTCTATAGCCCCTGAGTTATAGAGTTGGTTAATCTCTATGTCCTTATATCCGTTTTGGAAGATATAAAAACATAGAGATGCCACAACTAACATAAAAAACAGAGTTATTTTCCATTTGCTGTTTTTTTTCTTCTGTTTTCTTTTCACCATTTAAGAGTAGTGTTATGTTATTGTTATTTGTTGGAATTTAAGATATCACTATTAAAAACCTTGGCATTGTATTTATTTTGTGAGTTTGAATCTCATTCTTAAAATACCTTCATTCTGGTCGTAACTGATTATTTTGAATGTTCCTATTTCTGATGTGTTCTCTACATGCAGACCGATGCACAGACATTCATCATAGTCGCCGACTTTTACAACTCTTACTGTATCTGAAGCATTCTCTGGCAATCTGTTAAGGTCGAATCTTGATGAAGCTTCTTCTTGTGTGATAAATTCTGTTGTTACATCGAGATTCTGCTTTATGATGTTATTGACAGTTTCTTCTATTTTTCTGATATCTGCATCGGTAATTGTTCTTGCGCCAAGATTAAAGTCGAGTTTGCTTTTTTTCTTTTCTATATGTGCAGATATGGCCCTCCCGCAATTGAACAGGTTTACCATTGTTCTGTTTACAATATGTTCGCAGGTATGCATAGGTGCTATAGACACATCTTGAAATTTTGGGCTTGGTTGGTTTATTTCCATAATATTTTTTTTAGACATAAGAACAAAAGAACATATATTCTTATGTATGTGATTGATAAGAACAAAAGGATATATTCATACATTGTAAGCACAATGGATAATAGTTCTGATAAGTTCTTCTATTTCCATGAATAAAATCTTTTGTTCTTATATTCTTTTGTCAGAAAAAGTATAAATACAGCAAATAGTTATATGTCAACATACAAAACATATAATTATTTGCTGTATTTATGTTATCATTAGTTGTTGAAAGCCTTGTATCTATCGTTTATATTCAGAGAATAATTTATAGAATAACCATCATTTTTAGAGATTGTACTTTCTATTTTCTCGTAACTGCCACAGCACGATTCATCTACCATTCCTGTATCATAAAGAGTCTTTAATTCAGGAAGCAATTCGATACCGTTCAATTTCTTTATATCAACAGAAATAAGACCTATCAGAGTACCATCACAGCAAACATTGTCTTTCAGCTTTTCGCTATAGAAAGTCAACAGTTCCTTGTACCAGTTGATAATTTCTTCTCTTCTCTGAGGCTCCTCTTTAGCAATAAGAGCAACAGCAGGTGAAACAAGATATTTGGCAAAAGTATATAATCCAGGAGTCTTCATAAACTTCATAAGTTCATCAAGTTTATTCTTACCCAACAGATAAATAGTAGGAACAAACACCTCATTCAACAAGAATCCGAAATGGAAATTTATGAATTTTTCATTCTGTGACAGTAATTCCAGAATTACAGGAAGACTGCTTTCATATCCTAATTCGCCAAGTAGAATTACGCAGTGCAAAATAACAGACTGAGGTTCTTCATTTAATTTCTCCTCTGAAATATCATCGTGTGTCTGACCTATTTCATACATAATGATATTTTCCAGATCATTCTTCAGTTCCTCATGAGGCAACGCCATTAACTCTTTTATTATATCTTCACTCAGATTACAGTTGTTTTTAGGGTCTGTAAGAATTTCATAAACATTCTTGTTCATTATATTAAGCTCTTTAGGGTAGTTATTGTTTGAATAAGTATACTTCTCAAGTTCTACCTTCTTGGGTGGAACTATTTTACTGAAAAGATTCTGAATATCCTTGGCAGTTTTTCCGTCAACATATTCAGTTCCGTTATAAATTTTCTTGGAATATATACTTGTAAAATAAACGTTGTTTGCTCCAAGGTGACCTATAAGGAATGGCATAAACTTGTCAAGTTCCTGTCGGCTGTTGGCTATAAGAAGATGTTTACCTTCTTTTCCATACCAATATCTGATAAGAGGAATGTCATCGGTATCCTCTTCGAGGAAGAATCTTGTAGTATTGAAAGACGGTGCCGGAGTAATACCACCTTCTTCGGCAAATTCAATTACACCATAAATAAGATTATGAATTTCCTGATAAGTAGCTACTTCTATAGGAATGTTCATGTTAATCTTAAACTGGTTGATTAATCCGTTGAATTCTTCCTGACTTATGCTGAAGTAATAAGAACTCTCTCTGATACCAAGACAAAAAGTATCGATAAAGAACAGACCGGCAGTGATTGTTCCCTGTTTATGTTTACGGGTAATAATAGCAAGTGCCTTACCGGTAACATTCCAGTTTCTGTTCATGTAGCATGTTCCTATTTCGAGAGAACGTAATCTCTGACGTATATATTGTTCCGGGGATAACTGATTATTATTAGATTTTGTTTTTTTCATGTTTTTAAATTTAATTGTTCAAATGATTTTTACAATAAGTTTTCTTATTTAGTCTATGCAAAGATATATTCCAAATTTTATAGTGCCAAATGTTTTTCTGTGTATTATTGAAAATAGGTAATTTTTCGTTATCTTTGCAGTCAAACTAATTTTTGTATAAGACTAATGAATCATATCCGTAATTTTTGCATTATTGCACATATAGACCATGGAAAATCTACGTTGGCCGACCGCCTTCTTGAGTACACTCAAACCATTAAGGTAACAGAAGGACAGATGCTTGACGACATGGACTTGGAGCGTGAGCGTGGAATTACCATCAAGAGTCACGCTATCCAGATGGAATATACATACAAAGGTGAAAAATACATTCTGAATCTTATTGACACTCCGGGACACGTAGACTTCTCTTATGAAGTATCCCGTTCTATTGCGGCATGTGAGGGAGCATTGCTTATAGTAGATGCCTCACAGGGAGTTCAGGCGCAGACAATTTCTAATCTTTATATGGCTTTGGAGCACGATCTGGAGATAATTCCTGTGCTCAACAAATGTGATATGGCCAGTGCCATGCCGGAAGAAGTGGAAGATGAGATAATAGACCTGCTTGGTTGCAAGCGTGAGGATATTATCCGTGCTTCGGGAAAAACCGGTATGGGAGTTGAAGAGATTCTTCAGGCTGTGGTAGAGCGTATTCCGCATCCAAAAGGTGATGAGAGTGCTCCGCTTCAGGCACTCATTTTCGACTCTGTATTTAATTCTTTCAGGGGAATCATTGCTTATTTTAAGGTAGTAAACGGTGTTATACGTGCAGGCGATAAAGTAAAATTTTTTAATACCGGTAAGGAATACGATGCCGATGAGATAGGTGTTTTGAAAATGGATATGGTTCCGAGAAAAGAACTCCGTACTGGCGACGTAGGGTACATCATATCGGGAATCAAGACTTCAAGAGAAGTAAAGGTAGGAGATACCATTACCCATATTGCCAATCCTTGTGATAAGGCTATCGACGGATTTGAGGAAGTCAAGCCTATGGTCTTTGCCGGAGTATATCCTATAGAAGCCGAAGATTATGAAAACCTAAGAGCTTCGCTGGAAAAACTTCAGCTTAATGATGCGTCTCTGACTTTCCAGCCAGAATCATCACTTGCTTTGGGATTCGGATTCCGTTGTGGTTTCTTGGGACTGCTTCATATGGAAATTGTGCAGGAGCGTCTTGACAGAGAGTTCGACATGAATGTCATTACAACTGTTCCTAACGTTTCTTATATGATATACGACAAGCAGGGAGGTGTTCAGGAAGTTCATAATCCTGGAGGTATGCCTGATCCTACACTTATAGATCATATTGAAGAACCATATATTGATGCATCTATCATCACTACAACCGATTACATTGGTCCTATAATGACACTATGTCTGGGAAAACGTGGAGAATTGATACGTCAGGATTATATATCAGGAAATCGTGTGGAACTCCATTACAAGATGCCGCTTGGTGAAATTGTGATAGATTTTTATGACAGACTGAAGAGTATTTCCAAGGGTTATGCTTCGTTCGATTATCATCAGTCTGGCTTCCGTCCTTCAAAGCTTGTTAAGCTTGACATACTTCTTAACGGAGAGTCGGTTGATGCCTTGTCGACACTTACACATTTTGACAATGCTTACGATTTAGGTCGCCGTATGTGTGAAAAGCTTAAAGAACTTATACCAAGACAGCAGTTTGAGATTGCTATCCAGGCTGCCATAGGAGCGAAGATTATAGCACGTGAAACTATTAAGGCTGTACGTAAAGACGTAACTGCAAAATGTTATGGAGGTGACGTAAGCCGTAAACGTAAGTTGCTTGAGAAACAGAAGAAAGGAAAGAAACGTATGAAACAGATTGGTACTGTGGAAGTTCCGCAGAAAGCTTTCCTTGCAGTGCTTAAGCTTGACTGATATAAATATAAATATTGTATATACTCAGCAATTTGCTGTACAGTGAATTATAAAATTGCCGATAATAGTGTAGTTTTGTTGCTGTACAGCAATTTTTTTTACAGTCAATAATCTATTATCCGGCAGATTATACGAAACAGCCATCATAATCCATATAAAAAAAGAGAATGCATGATTAATACATAACCATACATTCTCCTAATTATCAATATTCTATCTATTAAAGCAATTCGATACCGTATTATTTCTTGAAGTATCTGTTATACAAACCTTCGAAACCTTTACCGTGACGAGCTTCGTCCTTAGCCATTTCATGAACAGTATCATGGATAGCATCAAGGTTAAGAGCCTTAGCACGAGTAGCGATACGCTTCTTGTCAGCGCAAGCACCGCTTTCAGCATTCATACGCTTTTCAAGGTTAGTTTTTGTATCCCATACACAGTCACCAAGAAGTTCAGCGAACTTAGCAGCGTGTTCAGCTTCTTCCCATGCATAGCGTTTGAAAGCTTCAGCAACTTCAGGATATCCTTCACGATCTGCCTGACGGCTCATTGCAAGGTACATACCAACTTCTGTACATTCGCCCATGAAGTGATTGTTCAAATCCTTGATCATTTCATCATCGCAACCTTTAGCTACGCCGATTACATGTTCGTCAACAAATTCAAGACCACCTTCGTTTTCTACCATTTCATTGAATTTAGAAGCTGGAGCTTTACACAATGGACACTTTTCAGGAGCTGCATCACCTTCGTGGATATAACCACATACTGTACAAATAAATTTCTTCATAATTATAAAAAGTTAGTTAGTTGTTAATAATATTTTTATCTGATGATACATAGTTGCAAAACCTATGCAGTCTGGCATTATGTATCATGATTTACTTTCTTTTTCTTCTTTCTTGTAATTTTTTTTATTTGCTTAATTCTTTTCAGAATTATTCTTGTCTTTACATTCAGGGCAAATTCCCTTATAGTAACTGTGAATTTCTTCGACTTCGAAGCCCATCATATTCATAGAGTTGATTTCTTCTGACGGAATATGCATTGGTAAATCGTAAATCTTACCACAGCACTTACATTGGAAATGTGCGTGTGCTGAGGTGTCTCCATCAAAACAAGCATTTCGCTCATCGATAGTAAGCATCTTAGCAGCTCCGTGTTCAACAAACAACTTCAGTGTATTATAAACAGTTGTTTTTGAAAGTGTAGGAATATCATCGTGAAGTGCAAGGTAAATCTCATCTATACAAGGATGAGTTTTATGCTTCAGCAGATAGTCCATAATTGCGATTCGTTGTACGGATGGCTTGATGCTATAGCTAAGCAGGTATTCGTAAACGTTCATGATTTTATATTCTCTTTCAAATCTGTAATTATTACAATTTTAATTCTATGGCAAAGATACAGACTTTTTTGAAAACTACAAATTCCAAACAGACTTTTTTGTTTTTTTTACTTTTCAAATCCTTCGCTTAGATGATTAATAATTAGTATTTTTGCACATCCATACATTTATATAACGTTTTATTGGTGTATTTTGTTTAGAAAATATCGTTTAATTGTGATTTTGACAGAAAAAAATAAGGTAAATACACTTATCAATTACGTAGAATGTATATAGATGATATATATATAGATGATATATATATAATAATGTGTATGGTGGTTATCATATTAAGATAAAAACGTAGTAGAGCTAATTATATGAAATTTGGTTTTGTAAAAGTTGCGGCAGCCATTCCGGCAGTGAAGGTAGCCGATTGTAAATTCAATGCACAGCAGGCAGAAACCCAGATAATGGTTGCCGATGGTAAAGGTGTGCAGATAGTAATATTCCCGGAACTGAATCTTACCGGATATTCATGTGGAGATCTTTTTTCGCACAACCTTCTGCTTGAGCAGGCTGAAATGGCTCTTATGCAGATTGTTAACAATACACGCCAGCTTGATGTCATTTCTATTGTAGGCATGCCTGTAATGGTAAATTCTTCGTTGGCCAATTGTGCTGTGGTTTTTCAGAAAGGAAAAATTCTTGGTGTAGTACCTAAGACCTATCTTCCTAATTATAAGGAATTTTATGAACAGCGCTGGTTCGCATCATCGCTTACATACAATGACATATCTACTATCCGTCTTTGTGGCCAGATTGTTCCGTTTGGCCGCGACCTGCTTTTCGAAACTCCTGATACATGCTTCGGGATAGAAATCTGTGAAGATGTATGGGCACCTGTTCCTCCAAGTTCTGAGCTTGTGCTTAAAGGTGCTGAAATTATTTTCAATATGTCGGCCGATACTGAAAACATTGCCAAGCACCAGTATCTCCGTTCTTTACTTTCACAGCAGTCGGCACGTTGTCTTTCGGGATATGTTTTCTCTTCTTGTGGTTTTGGAGAATCTACTACAGATGTGGTTTTTGCCGGAAACGGACTGATCTATGAAAACGGAACACTTCTTGCTGAGGCCGAACGGTTCTCTTTCAAGGAGCAGATGGTGGTGAGCGAAATAGATGTTGAGAGATTGCGCAGTGAGAGACTTGTAAATACAACTTTTGCTGCCAGTGTGCGTGCTCACAGCGGAAAACCTTTGCGTAAGATATCCACAGAGTTTGTTACAGGACGTGATTTGTCTCTTTCGCGTTATATTGATCCTCATCCGTTTGTTCCGGCAGGAGGAAAACTTCTCGACGAAAGATGTGAAGAGATATTTTCAATCCAGGTAGCCGGACTTGCAAAACGCCTTGTGCATACCAATTGCAAGAGTGTAGTAGTAGGAATTTCAGGGGGACTTGACTCTACTTTAGCTTTGCTTGTGTGTGTAAAGACATTCGATAAGTTGGGACTGTCGCGTAAAGGCATTATAGGAATCACCATGCCTGGTTTTGGAACTACCGACAGAACTTACAACAATGCTCTTTCACTTATGAGCTCGCTCCAGGTTACCACAAAAGAAATCAGTATAAAGGATGCATGTATCCAGCACTTTAAGGATATAGATCATGATATGTCTGTTCATGATGTAACCTACGAGAACGGACAGGCACGCGAACGTACTCAGATTCTTATGGACTACGCCAACAAGATAGGCGGACTGGTTATAGGTACAGGCGATTTGTCGGAGCTGGCACTCGGATGGGCTACATATAATGGCGACCATATGTCCATGTATGCGGTAAACTCAAGCATTCCTAAGACACTGGTAAGATATCTCGTTAACTGGGTTGCACAGACTGGCGTTGATGTTCTTTCCAGAAATACCTTGCTCGATATTATTGATACTCCGATAAGTCCCGAACTTATTCCTGCCGATGAGAACGGAAACATTAAGCAGAAAACAGAAGACTTGGTCGGTCCTTACGAACTTCATGATTTCTTCCTGTATTATTTCCTGCGTTTCGGAACACGTCCGGCTAAGATATTCTATCTGGCAGAAATAGCCTTTAAGGGTGTTTACGACAGTACAACAATAAAGAAATGGCTTATAAATTTCTGCCGCCGTTTCTTCAACCAGCAATTCAAACGCTCATGTCTGCCAGACGGACCTAAAGTTGGTTCTGTTTCATTAAGTCCGAGAGGCGACTGGAGAATGCCGAGTGATGCAAGTTCTGCTTTGTGGCTGAAGGAATGCGAAGAACTTATGGGGTAGGAGAATAGCGTATTTCCCTGCTGATAATCAAAGTATTGCAATAATAAATCTTACATTATAATATTATAATTCTCAAAACTTCTTTTTTATGGCCCTGTCATAAAAAAGAAGTTTTTTTATTGTATTACTGTTATTTGTATATTGATTCTTTTATTTTTATTGAAAAAACTCGTATCTTTACCTCGTCACATCTGTGCCGAGGCCTTGCCACAGTTGAGCCAAGGCCTTATCACGGTTGAGCCGAGGCCTTGTCACAGTAATGCTGAGGCCTTGTCACAGTTGTGACAAGATAATAACGTTTAATAATTTAATACTATGGCAGTAAAATTCGATTTGTATGAAAGTCCGAGAACAGATGAAAACTCGACTCCATTACCTCATCCAAAAGTGATTCAGAGAGATGTTATTAACACCAAAAACCTATGTGAGCAGATACACCGTCAGTCTACATTGACTCCGGCTGACGTAGCTGCGGTTTTTACCTCATTAAGTTCAGAAATGGCCGATGCATTTAAAGACGGTTATTCGGTTCATATAAGTGGTATAGGTTTTTTCAAGTTGATACTTAAATGTAATACCGAAGCCAATCCGGTAAATATCACTTCGAACGATATTTCAATTAAAAGCATTAAGTTTACACCCGACAAGGAGATGATGGAAAAACTTGCAAAGATTAAGTTCGAGCGAGACTCCGATGAATCTCACCATTCTGAAAAGTTGGATGATTCAGTGATTAAAGACAAACTGTCTAAGTTTTTCAGAAAGAATGCCTATCTGAAAAGAAGAGATTTTGAGAAACTCACAGGGTTCAATCAGTCGAAAGCTATAAGATACATAAGGATTCTTGTAGCTGAGAAAGTAATAAAGAATATAGGAACTAAATATCAGCCTTTATATGTAAAAGGTAAGTCATTATAATAGATTAACAATCAAACAGATAGAAAAACAAAGATAAATATGCAGTCTTTACAAACGAAATCGTCCGATAATAGTTATACATCAAGAATTGTATGGCTCGATGTCATGAGATTTATTGCTATATTGCTTGTGATAGCATGTCACTGTACCGATCCGCTGAACGCTTCTCCTGAGGCAAGGTCCAACCCGGATATAAATTTCTGGGGATCTGCTTATGGTTCAATACTGCGTCCGTGTGTACCGCTGTTTGTGATGATGACAGGCTTGTTGCTTCTGCCTGTGCGACAGGAATCATCAGTGTTCTACCGTAAACGCATACCGAGGGTTTTATTCCCTTTCCTTATATGGTCTGTGTTGTTTAATCTTGCACCATGGTTCATACAACTTGTGGGAGGAAGCCAGGAGCTTGTAGTTCAATTTTTCCCATGGGAACCTGAGCCTTCGGCTTCATTGGTAGACGGACTTAAGGATGTTCTCATGATACCATTACATTTTACTGTATTTGCCACTCCAATGTGGTATGTATACACTCTTATAGGGCTTTATCTTTATATGCCAATATTCTCTGCATGGGTGGAGAAGGCTTCAGACAGGGCTAAGTTGAATTTCCTTATTGTATGGGGAATAAGCTTGTTTATACCATATCTTATGGTCTTCTTCTCTAAATATTTGTTTGGTACATGCTCCTGGAATTCATTCGGCTTGTTTTATTATTTTGCCGGATTCAACGGGTATCTTCTGTTAGGTCATTATCTTGGAAGAATGGACAAGCCGTCTTTGGGTAAAGTCGTATCTGTAGGTATTCCTGTTTTTATAGTAGGATATATTGTAACATTTGCAGGATTCAGATACATGACTTCCGATCCAAATGTAACAGAAGAAGGTATGGAACTTTTCTTTACATACTGTTCACCTAATGTAGTGATGATGACGATACCATTATTTATGATAGTAAGATATGTAAATGTCAGATCTGAGTTCCTTTGCAGAGCTTTGGAAAATCTTACTAAATGTGGTTTTGGAATATATTGTGCCCATTACTTCTTTATAGGTCCTTGTTTTATGTTCACCAAATGGATAGGAACACCGCTTCCGTTTATTGTACCGGTTTCGGCCGTATTTACCTTTATATGTACATGGGCATTGGTTTATATATTAAGCAAACTTCCAAAATCAAAATACATAATAGGTTAAAGTATCGGAGACTGTGACAGAGAGCATTATATTCTTTCTTACTCATAAAATGTCTTATTAAGTATATATTGGGATAAAAATAACTTATAAGTGTTGTTTTATTGCAGAAATATGCTAATTTTGTATCAAAAAGATTGAAACGTTTTCTTTATTACGATATTTTAATTATTAAGTAGTCGTTATAATGGGAAAAATATCAGCTTATATAGTTTTGTGAACATTAAAAACTTTTGCTTATGAATGTACAAGAAATTGGCGAAAACGCAAAAAAGGTTTTAAGTCTCCTTCAGAGTGAAAACCGAAAATGGGATTACCAGGAGATAAAGAATTCTACAGGTTTGTCGGACAGAGATATCAATGCAGCCATAGGCTGGCTTGCTCACGACCGCAAACTGACTCTTGACGAAAATGTTGTAGGTGGAAGAAATATTTTATATATAGAACTAAATTATTATATCGGTTGATTATGGATAAGTATATTATTGGAAACAATGCAGGTATAGTATGGAGACTGCTAAACAATGGTAAAAAATGGAGTTATGATGAAATAAAAAAAGCCTCCGGCTTATCAGACAGAGACTTGAACTTAGCCATTGGCTGGTTGGCAAGAGAAGACAAAATCTATTTTGAAACAGATAAGCAGAACTCAGAGTTTATGTATCTTTCGGTAGACATGTATATCTGATAATGAACTGCAAGTTTGGTTTATATATCCAATCATGAATTTCACTGCAGCAGGTTTCGTTATATTATGATATTGTCTTCTGTAAAATTTATGCTATTTTCGTTATCGGTACGATTTATAGTATTTAAATTGGCAGTCGTCAGTTTATTGTTATTATTTAATATATTTATCAGTAAACTCTTTTACTCTTTTAGTATATTCATCTGGGTAGTTCTTGTACGATGTAGCATGGTCGGTATCAGGAACTATCCAGATTCCTTTTGGCTCTGGTTTGGCGTTATATACCTCATGAACCATGTATGTAGGAACAAAGTCATCTTTGTCGCCATGAATGAAAAACATAGGTTTTCTGCATTTTTTCACCTGATTTATGGCAGATGCTTCATGAAAGTTCCATCCGTTCTGAATCTGGCAAATCCAGCTTGCAGTGTATAATAGTGGAAAAGCCGGAAGTCCGAACTGTTCGTCCAGTTCTTTCTTGAATTGTTCCCATACACTGGTATATCCACAGTCTTCAACAAAACACTTGATATAATCTGGCAGGTTTTCACCCGAAGTCATCATAGTGGTGGCTGCTCCCATAGATATTCCGTGAACTACAGTTTCAATAGAATCACCAAACAGGGCAGGAGTAAGGTCTATCCAGTCTATAACATCAAGTCTGTCTTTCCAGCCCATCTGTATGGCATCTCCTTCACTGAGTCCTGTATATCTTAAATCGGGAACAATAATGTTGTAGTCGAGCGACTTATTGTAAAGATATCCTATATGAAACATACGTATGGCGCTGTCTGTATAACCGTGGACTATAACAGCTGTCTTTCTGGTAGGCTTTGACGCATATGCATAATATGCGTGAAGCTTTACACCATCGTCTGCCATAATGAATGTATCCTTAAGCAGTCTGTTGTCCTTAAGACTGTCGAGCCAATGGTTAATTTGCGGATAAGTCTGGCGCATATAAGCTTCCGATCCTGCAAGGTCCTTTCCACGGTTTACCGGGCGTAGAGAGTAGTCTATCATATATAAACTACCCCCTATAATTATTCCGCCTAATATAATTAAAAAGACTGTTATTGAAGCAATAATCTTTTTTGTACTCATAGTTGTGTTTTGAGAAGTATATTCTTTAGTAACCAGGCATTAAAAGTACCAATTCTATTTGTTCCAGATATCCCATGCGCCGAAAGCCTGTAGAAGAAGCATTTCGAGTCCGTTTTTAACAATAGCTCCGTTGTCCGAACCTTTTTTCATGAAAAGTGTTGTATCAGGGTTGTAAAGAAGATCGTACAACAAATGTTCCGGAGTAAGGCATTCGTAAGGTATGTCAGGACATTCGTCGGCTTTTGGATACATACCTACAGGAGTACAGTTTACTATAACTTTATAGTCGTTCATTATCTCTGGAGTAAGTTCACTGTAGGTTATAGTATTGTCGTTATGTCTGTTTCTCGAAACAAACAAAGTTTCCAGACCAAGTTGTTTTAATCCGTAGTTAATTGCTTTTGAGGCACCGCCTGTACCTAAAATCAAGGCTTTCTTGTGATGAGGCTCAAGCAGACCTTCGATAGACTGTGTGAAGCCCAAGACATCAGAATTATATCCTATAAGTTTTAGTTTACCTTTAGATCTGTCAATCTTTATTACATTAACAGCTCCTATGGCCGCTGCATCCTTGTCGAGTTCGTCGAGATATCCTATTACCTGTTCCTTATAAGGAATGGTAACATTAAGTCCACATAGTGTGGAATTTGCTTTAAGAACCTTGTTGAAGTCCTCAATAGTGGAAATCTCAAAATTAACATATTCGGCACAGATGTTTTCAGAGCGGAATTTTTCGTTAAAAAAGTTCTTTGAGAATGAATGTCCGAGAGGGTAACCTATTAAACCGAATTTTTTCATGGCCGTAAAGAAAGTTAAGTTATTTTGTTGCAAAGTAAAGAGTACATATACCCATAGTCAGTCTTTTGAATTCCACTTTGCTGAATCCGGCATTATAAAGGATTTTCTGCATGACTTCTCCCTGTGGAAAAGCCTTTATAGACTGTGGAAGATAAGTATATGCACTGTTATCTTTAGAAAGAAGTTTGCCTAAAGTTGGGATTACAACTTTGGAGTATAATGCATACATCTGCTTCATCGGAAAAACTTCCGGTTCCGAAAGTTCCAGAATAACAAGATGTCCGCCAGGAGTCAGGACTCTGTGCATCTCAGATAGACCTTTGTCGAGATTTTCGAAATTTCTTACCCCAAACGCTACTGTGATGGCATCGAATCTGTTGTCTGGAAAAGATAATGACGTACAGTCTTCCTTGGCAAAGGAAATCTGTCTGTCGAGTCTTTCCTGTCTTACTTTTTCTCTTCCCACATTCATCATACCTTCCGAAATGTCTGTACCTATCAGTTCTTCAGGCTGCAATACGCGGCAAGCCTGAATGGCAAAGTCTCCCGTACCAGTAGCCACATCCATCATATGTTTTGGGGCGTATGGCTTTAGTAGGTTGATAGCTTTTCTTCGCCAACTCTTGTCGATACCTAATGATAGTACGTGGTTTAAATTATCGTATGTAGGAGCAATATTATCGAACATTTTCTCTACCTGAGCCGCTTTACTTTCATCCTGGTTGTATGGCTTTATGTTTTCTTGTGGATACTTGGACATTGCGTAATGTTTTGACTTGAAATGATAATAGATATAAATGAATGAGAATGATATCTTACAATATATTCAGAAAAGAAATATTATAAATAGAAGTGCAAGTATTGTTGCAATATAAAAAATGGGCGGGCAAAATCCCGCCCATTTCACGGATTATATATTGAATTTATAGAAACCCCTCTATATTGCAAACCTATCAGGGAAATTACTTGCTAAGATATTCTGTAACATTCTTTTCGATACGTGAATGTATTTCAACTGTATCGGCCTTAACGAAAGTTTCACCTGTGATATGTTCGTAAAGTTCGATATAGCGTTCACTGATAGAATTAACTATTTCAGGAGTCATTTCAGGAACAGTCTGTCCTT
>JAXEBI010000099.1:0-3187 GCA_034094155.1 Phocaeicola sp. | reverse complement strand
ATTGTTTGCCGCACGCACATAATTCTTTAAAAGCAGAAAAAATCTGCCTGTAGTATTCTACTTTTCCCATATTTAAATTTTATGGCAAAGTTAGAAATACTACAGGCAGACTACAAGACGCTATCGCGGACGGTTATACAATTTTATATTTTCATACCCTTTTATTATATAAAGCATAATTGATTTAATACCAATAATCATGAAAAATACAGTCGTAAAATTCTTGATATTATTATTGAACGTTTTTTTATTATTGCCTTCATGTTCTGATAAAGTAATTGACGAAATCGGAAATGAAAATAATCAGGATAATAATGAAAATACTTCTGATGATATTAAAGACGGATTGAGTTACTCACCTGAAACAGCTAATGCAGACAGTACTCTTACAATATATTTTAAAGCCGACAAGTCTTCTGCCTTATACAACTATAAGGAAGAGGTTTATGTTCATATAGGTGTTGTGGAAGAAGGTACATGGATGTTTGTTCCTGCCGAATGGAATCAAAATCTGGATAAATGCAAGATGAGTTCTATAGCAGATAATACATGGAGCATAAAGCTTTCTCCATCTGTAAGGGAATGGTTCCAGTCGGGTGAAACGCCGGTAAATAAGATTGGAATCGTTATACGTAGTGCTGATGGAACCAAAAAAGGTATTGAAAATGATTCTTTTATTGAAGTAACAGACAATAAATATAAGGGATTCAGTCCGGCTGCTATTATTGAAAAACAGATGCCTGACGGATGTATTGAAGGTATTAATATTGACACTAATGGAAACAGTGTTACTTTTGTTTTGTTTGATAAAGACAAAAATGGTAATCATAAAGATTTTGCCCACATTATTGGCGACTTTAACAATTGGACTCTCGCCAATAACGAAACATCACAAATGTACAGAGATAACAATAAGGGATGCTGGTGGATTACCATTGATAATCTTAATCCTGACAAAGAATATGCTTTCCAGTATTATACAGGTTTAAAGGATGGAGAGGTTATCAGACTGGCTGATGCATACTCTGAAAAGATTCTTGATCCAGATAATGACAAATATATATCGGAATCTACTTATCCGTCGGCGGAAAGGACTTAC
Source organism: Phocaeicola sp. (assembly GCA_034094155.1). GTDB lineage: Bacteria > Bacteroidota > Bacteroidia > Bacteroidales > Bacteroidaceae > Phocaeicola. The sequence continues at coordinate 2,088 of JAXEBI010000099.1, read as the reverse complement.
CCAGAAGGTGGAAAAGGTATAGTATCTGTATTTAAGATAAATAAGGATGATTATAAGTGGAAAAACTCCGATTTCAAGATAAAAGATAAAAATAATCTTATTATCTACGAAATGCATTTTAGGGATTTCACCGAGACTTCTGATATAAACGGAGCCTTAAATAAACTCGACTATATAAAATCCTTGGGGGTAAATGCTATAGAACTTATGCCGGTACAGGAATTCGACGGTAATGACAGTTGGGGATATAATCCATGTTTCTTCTTTGCGCTCGATAAAGCTTATGGTACAAAGAATATGTATAAGCAGTTTATAGACGAGTGTCACAGCAGGGGCATAGCTGTTATCTTTGATGTGGTATATAATCATGCTACCGGAAGTATGCCGTTTGCCAAACTGTACTGGAACAGTAATGAAAATAAAACTGCCGATAATAATCCTTGGTTTAATGTTGATACTCCTCATCCATATAGTGTTTTCCACGATTTCAATCATGAGTCTGAATTAGTTAGAGAGTTTGTGAAACGAAATCTGAAATTTCTGCTTGATGAATATAATATCGACGGATTCCGTTTTGACCTGACCAAAGGGTTTACTCAAAGGCAATGCAACGAATCTAATGCCTCTGAGTATGATGAAAGCCGTATAGCTGTTCTGAAAGAATATTATGATGCTATCATGGAATCAGATAAAGATGCTGTGGTTATTTTGGAACATTTCTGCTGTGATGAAGAAGAGAAAGAATTGGGTAGTTATGGTATGAAGCTCTGGAGAAACGGAAATAACGCCTATTGTCAGTCGGGTATGGGTTGGCAGGAAAACAGTGATTTCAGCAGTATCTTTACCGGAACTAACGGAATGGAGTTCGGAGCTTATATTGGTTTTATGGAAAGTCATGACGAAGAACGTACTGCTTTTAAGGCTTTGAAGTATGGTAACGGTGATATGAAAACTAATATCAGTAACAGGATGAAGAGTCTGTCTGCAAATTGTGCTTTCTTTATTACTGTTCCCGGACCTAAAATGATATGGCAGTTTGGTGAAATGGGATATGATGTATCGATAGAAGAAAACGGTCGTACAGGTCGCAAGCCTTTGCACTGGGAGTATTTAGAGGATGAAGATAGAAAATATCTTGTATCAGTTTATTCAAAACTAATAAACCTTAGAACTCAGGTTCCACAACTTTTCGATACAGATTCTTCATTTAAATGGGAAGTTAGTGTATCTGACTGGGACGGATGCAGAAATATTTCTATAGAGAGCATTGATGGCAAGAGATTATTCATTGTTGGAAACTTTACAACTGAATCTAAAACTTCATCTGCTGCAATACCTTCGGGATGGGATGAATATTATAACTTTGTAACAGGCGAAAAAATGGAAAATGTAGGTGGTGTTAACCCCACTATACAAGCCCATAGCTTTACAATATATTCTAATTTTAATAACATGAAATAATAAAACTCTTTAATAACAATATATTATGATACGTATTAAACATCTACTAACTATTCCTATTATTGCTACAACAATAGCTTGCAGTAATACAAACGGATATAAATCATACGAGGAATATCCCTCATTCCAGGGAGAATGGACAGAAATGAGTTATTCTCCCCAATCTACTTCTTTTATGGTCTGGGCACCTACCGCTGAAGCTGTTAAGGTTAATCTTTTCGATGAAGGTATTGACTCTGATGTGGTCAGCTCTGTTGATATGAAGAAAGCTGATAACGGTAAATGGGAAGCTGAAATCAAAGAAGATCTTAACGGAAAATTTTATACGTTCAATGTCCGGATAAACGGAAAGTGGCTCGGTGATACTCCGGGAGTTATAGCTAAGGCTGTGGGAGTTAACGGAAAGAGAGCCGCAATTATCAATCTCGACAGTACTGATCCTGAAGGATGGGAAAACGACAAGCGTCCGGAACTAAAAAGTTTCAATTGTATATTAATTTATAATTATAATTTTGTATAAACTTACAACATCAGGAAGTGGAATAAGGCCGATGTTTCATTAATCCTTAAGATTGTATATCATGTTCAGTCCCCACTTCTTTACATCCAAAACCGGATAGCTCATTG
>JAXEBI010000098.1:0-8015 GCA_034094155.1 Phocaeicola sp. | reverse complement strand
GTGCCGCATGGCCTCCTAATACCCCTATAGATAGATATCGTGATTTGCTTCCTGACAGATGGAAGAAAACACAAAGATAGCCACCCAAAAATCTGGGCGGCTATCTTTTTATGTGGTGAACGCTATCGCGGACGGTTGTACTGACATATTGCGTACTTTTGTTTAATTTTGCAGTATATCCATTAAAGGCATCCCTGCAGATATTCATATATTGGTTGAGTGCTCCGATATTTCCATGTTTAACTTATGCGTAGAAAATATAAAGCTACTGAAAATCAAGCACTTGACCAATTCTTTTATGCTAATTCCTGTTAATTTAACTCACTGATTTTTAAGTATTTAATTAATTATTTACCAAAGTGTTAAAAGTTCATAAAACACATATATATTTTTACCAAGCTCCACGTGAAGGCCATTCCCCCCAACCAAAATCTGGGGCTGTAGCATCAAGATCTGAATCTGATTCAAAACTACTACCACACAAAACACCTTCAACTTCAAACTCCATTACTTCCACTTCTGGTTTTACATAAATTTCTTTCATATCTTAAATCTAATCTATTTTTCGAATAAAAAAATTAATAAAACAAAAACTAATACACAATAAAATGCTCAATACTTGTTTTTTTTACTATTAAAAACAAGAAACAAACATACTTTGTTTTAATTTTATTAAATAGGGTGTCCAGTTTAATGTTCTCGGTTTTAAGTTGTATTATACTCTTTAATCTATTGATTTTCAATTAGAATAAAAAGATTCTAATCCTTGATTTTGATTCTAAATAATACGTTGTATTTTTCCCTTTTAGCATATATCATAAACTTTATGAATATCAACAACTTGAAGGAATATACAATTGAACTTTTAATCAATAAATTGGAACGTCGAACTGGACACTCTATTTATTAAATTATTATGAATTGTTAAGAGCTATGATTTAAATATCATTACTCACCATATATATATTCTACATCAGATTTCTTAAATCTAACGATTCTGGTATTGTTGGCCGCAGCTCCATTGTGTTCCAAGTTTCCATTTGTAGGTCTATATAACCAACCTGTTGTACTTGGATTATAATTGGCAATCAACAGCCAGTTACCATTAATTCCATCATTATTCCACTGGCAACCAACTCCATAAATTGTGAGGGGTTCAGTACCCTTATCTTTCAGGCTGCTAACGGTTATAAATCTCATTTCAGGCATTTGGGCATCTCCCATCATAACACCTTCTCTTTTATCCATAAAAATCTGAGATCTGTAAACCTCTCCTCCATTACTAGGATTGAAAGGAGTTGGAGATGTAGGAACTGAGAATGTTCCTAAAATCCTCTTATAATCATCAAAAGTAGGCATTTCATAACCTTCAGGGGCTAAAAGCTTAGGATCCAGATGATTTATATGTACAGATTCATTTGATTTATATCCTTCAAGAACAAACTTGCTGTTTTTATATACAGCAGTCATAGCCTGTCCGCTATTTCCTCCATAAGCAGAATTCCATAACTTCAAGAATTCATCATCAGTACAATTCTTTAAATAGTCCAATACTGTTTGCCCTGAAATTCTTGCCGGATCATTTGCGCATAAAATCTGATCATTAAAATCTCTAGAATTGCCAATTGCATTGTACTTGCACCACCATATATCATTTAATTTTATTACTGGCAGACCAAAATTCCTTCTCTTTACAGTATATTCCTGTTTGTTTCCATTACGGTCTGTAATTACCAGTTTTGCAGATTGTACTCTTCCATCAGCTTCCGGATCATTGGGTTTCCAGCCAGCCTGTATAATGTACGAATTTCTATTCTCAGGAACTTCAACCAATCTCACCCAAGGATTATCTTCAGAAACTTCCAAAGAAAGTGTTTTGCCTTCACCTACTGTATAAACACCCAAGTTGCCTTCAATATATTTGCCAAAATCACATTCATAGCTATCATTATTGAAATCAAGAAGACCTTCTAAAGTATCATCATTCTTCTCAAGAATTACAGTCAACTGATCTTCTTCATAAAATTCAGTAAAAGCTTTACGTTTAAATTGCAACTTAACTTCATCTGTAAAATAATTTGGTGGAACCAATTTTTTAGTGATTCTGAATATATTTCTTTCAGTCAAAGTAGAAGCATCTGGATTCACCTGAATAACATCTACTATATCATTACTAGCATTTACGTATTCAAGTTCTTCCACACAATTCAAAGCCACATCAAATACACAAGGTAAATAACTTACAGAAATACTTCTATAATCAGACGACACTGTTGCTTTATCATTTAAGATACTACTATCAACATTAACAGTTATAAAAGTATCACGATCTGGTTTTAAAATTTCATCTTCTTCCTTTACCCAATCCCCAATTGTGATGCTGTGTAAATTACCATCACGTCCTATCTGAAGAGTATACACCTTATTTCTTTTAATGTATTCTGGCAATTTAGCAGAATTTATTTTTCCATCAGGCATTTCGATTTCAACGGTTGCATCAGGATTAATCTGCTCGTATGCATAAAATACTCCTGTCTGATCTTTTCCAGTCATACTCGCACGTTCTACCTTAATATCAATCTTACCTGCATCAAATGGAACAGCAAACGGAACTTTCTCAACAAGATATGACTTTTCAGCCATTCCTTTCAATGTAATGCTACTTATTTCTGTATCAGGAAATGCATAAACGACATCAAAACGCGCCACCCCCCTTTTCATTATAACAGAATAATCGGCTATATCATTAAGTATATCAACTTTTCCGAATACAAACTTTATAGGTTTGCCTGAATCATCAAGACCTATACAAGTATTCTGCCATTCTGAATCAGTCATACCCTCGTCTACGGATGGATTAATAGTATTCTTATCATTGGCTATAAGATAAAGACGACCTTGACCCTCTAAAGGCAATTTAAGTTCATTATCTGAATTTTGTATAGAACCTGTATAACTTAGGTTATCATCTTTAAAAAAAATGCACTTTACACTTTCTATATCATCAGAAGATGAAAAATTCATGTAAACTCTTGAGTACATCTCATCATTACATATATTTTTTACTACATCTTCATTGCGACATGAAGAAAGCAACACCAATAAACTTAAAACAATATAAAAAAAATTATTTCTCATTATCTCCGTGAATTAGTAAATATATTCTACTGGTGACTTCTTACACCTTATTGTCCTCGTTTTAATATTATTCTGAATTGTTGACTTAAACCTATTTCCTTTCATTTCAGCAAACCATCCCTCCATCATCCATGAAGTAGTACTACCACTATTAGTTGCAAAAATTATATCATCAGTTCCAATAGATCCCAAATTTGAATTCCATTGATGCCCCCATCCACAAATTACCAAATGTTTACTATTATCATTTTCAAAAGTATCTTCACAAAAATCATAAAAGCCAATTTTACCATAAACAATTTCATCAACAGAAACAATTCTATTACCATGATAATATCTTAATCTGAAAGCATTATCTCCTGTCATATTATTATTATAAACAATAGAATGATATCCAAGTTTATAATCATTAGAAGCAACCAGTCTTCTAAAATCGTTTCCAGTTGGCATCTCATACCCTTCAGGAGCCATTATTTTAGATAAAGAATTTATGTTTTCAGATATATTGGAAGAAAAACCCCGATAAAAAAATTTTCCTTCTGATAAATCTAAAGGCAAACCTTCCAAGTTTCCTCCTTGATACTGATTGCCCATAACCGCCATAAGTTCATTATCTGAGCAAGATGTCAAATATTCAAGCAAGCTACAACCAGCAGGTACTGGATCCTTATTTATTAAAATCTGATCTTCAAAATCATTAGCTGTACCTCTAAGATTGTATTTACACCACCAATTACCAGCAATATTAACAACAGGTAATCCATAATTCTTACGACTTATTTTATAAATATCAGCATCGGTACCATCAATATTACTAATTTTCAGCATCACCGTTTGATCTCTACCATTTGCAGAAGAATCATTTGGCCTCCATCCTCCTATTAACCTCAATGCACCGGTGCCGTCTTCTGCATCTTTAAGTATAGCCCAATTATCCTCATCTGAAGCAAACTCCAACTCTGCTTTCTTACCATTTGGCAAAATCAAACGAGCAAATTCACCATCTTTATAACCATTAAAATTAAAAGAGGAATCTTCCAAAAAAGAAAGAAGACCTGTCATTCTAACAGGATTTGCCTCAAACACTAACACTACACGCCCTCTTATATGACCATTCATATCAATAGATTCCAAATAAGAATACTGTTTAGGCAAACCGATTCTTTTCTTTTGACTAATAATACTTACCATTGTCTGTTTATCAATTGAAACATTAGCACGTCCTGAGTTCTGTTCAACAATTACATTTGCTAAATTAAGAGTACCAACACTCCTTACTGTCATACCTTCTTCCGTATTTACAGCCAAAGTAATGTTTTTATCAGTAAAAGGAATAAAAACAGTATCACCTTTTTCGTTCACTCTCGCACCATCCAAAAGAGAATTTTCAGTATTCACTTTAGTCAACGCAACAACAGAAGTCCCTAAGTTCTGTCCACTTTGCCAGCTAGATTCTTGTAATTCCAAATTCAATTTAGCTCCGCTTCCATACACCTTCAAAATATATAAACTATTTCGTTTAATTTTTTTAGGAAGAGTTTCTTTTAGCTTAATCATTTTACCATCAACAATAACATCCATTACTATTATAGGGTTTACAGAACTCTGCTCATGCAAATACATCAATCTGTTTTTGCTCTCTATTAAGCCACCATTCTCAAATTCAATCGTAAAGCTTTTAAATTCTAAATCTTCAGGTTCAATAACATCATGTGGAAAAAGAAAACTTCTATCAGCAGCATCCTTTAAGGTAATATTGTTAATGGAAACACCAGAAACCTGCATTTCCAAATCTATTCGTGCTACACATCTCTCCAGCAAAATTGGTTCCCAATGATATGTTTCCAAATCTATTTCTCCTAACATCACAGGATCCAAATCTGTATTAAAAAATCCTGTCATAACCATTTCTTTAAAATCTGTTTCAGAAACGCCAAAGTTTGGTATTACTTCTTTAGGTGCATTAGCAATAAAATAACACTTTTTTGCTGTATTACCAATTGTCAAACTAAACTTTCCATTCTGCTCAACTTTGATATTTTCCCTAACCATTACCAAAGTACCATCAGAATCAAATGCTACAGCTGTAAAATATCCTGAGAAATAAGGAATATCTCCATCAGCATTTGTCACCCTACTCTCAATTAAGTGTCCTGAAATTAATTCATTATTATTATGTTTAGGAATCAAATCTCTATTATCACAAGCCGACATTATTATCAAAAAACATATTGCGGCCACACCACTCATAACTCTAAATAAATTATATATCTTTTCCATTTTTATCAATATTTATTAGGATTACTTGAACTATTTAAATATTCTTTTGAATCAATAGGCATACGAGACAAATTGTCAATATAAAATTTATTCATCAATTGTTCAGCCCATGGTCCATATGTGAAAGAACTATTATGACCATATCCCATAACATGCCCTAACTCATGAAACATAAAACTACATTCCAAAGTATTATTATAGTGATTAAACCAAGCCTGTTGTCTTGTTCCAAATACTCCAGGACTACCAAGCCCTGCAACATTATTTCCTGGCCAAACCAAGCCTACCTGAATAGTCCTTGCCTGTCGCATTTGAGATAAAACTTTTTCTGCAGTAACAGGTTGTCTGTTATCGTCATATAATTTATCCAAGTTCTCATTCAAAATACGTTCATGATCGTCCATATCAATAAGATATGTAAAATTAAGAAAGAAAGCAATAGACTCTCTAACATGAACAGGACGAATACCCATCCAGTTTCCTACAGGTCCTCCATCTGGCTTATCAGGATCACCTTTAAAAAGTCCCCAATATATAGTCCATCCATGCTTTATACCCAAGAGTCGTTGCCAATACTCTTCTGGAGACTCAATTTTAAAAATAGTATTTTTCAACTGTTCAACAGTAAGCTTTGGTAAATCAATCAAGTGTCCACTTTCTGCCTTGCATACTGTAGATTTATTTAAAAAAGGAGTTTCTACAAGCATGTCTGCAAAAGCAGGGACTGTATCTAAATAAGCAAAATCAAACCATTCATTACAAACATTTGGTATCTTTGCTTTCACTGTGACATGGCCCAAATCGCGTGGAGAATAAAATCTCAAATGAAATTGTCCGTCATCGGTTATAGACGACTGCAATGGTTGTGAGGTATTAAATGAACGTTGGCTTTTATCAGTATATACCAATTTATTTTCATCATCCTGAAGTATTTTTTTATGATTTCCTCTCTTATAAGCTTTAGAAGAAATAAACATTGTTCCACAATTATCATCTGGATGATTTACGTCTGTAATAATAGTACTGATATGATTGGAAGAAATTTTTACTCCTTCAAATCCATAATCCTGCGATACAGTTTCGCCATTGTACCTCCTACTTACCATACCAATATTCCCAGTTAAAGAACTTCCTTCTACAGTAGGCATAAACAAATACTCATGATTACCCATCAGATCCAGAACATTCAATGTTCCATTACTTTGTCCTGTAAAGACATTATTAGCAGTCATCGATGTATAAAATCTTGGAGTATCCATATCAGTCTGATTCTGAGTAATTGAAGACTCAATATACAGATTCTCATATTCAAAATCAAACTTTACCTTACCTACAATCCGATTTTGTGTGGCAATATCCTCACTGACTATAGTTTCATACTTACCACCATCTGTCTCTGCTATAACTACTTCAAATGGTGTATTAGAATAAAAATACTCATTTTCAAGAGGTCTTTCCAAATTTTCAGGAAAACTAAGCCATACATCATTTATATCGGTTATTATATTAATTGAAGCATTATCATTTTCCTTATTACCTTTTATTCCCAATACTAACAATCTATAGCTTCCTTCATGAAGACCTTCAACCATAATCTCTGATGTTTCAGGTTTATACTTCGACTTGATTCCACTTACCACCTTACCAGATTCATCAACTATATAATAATCCAAGAAATCATATTCGGCTCTTGTAGATGTTTCTCCACTTCTTGTAGCCAAATTTCCAAAATCCGAAGAATAAAGTCGGAAAACAGCTCCATTATCACCAGTATTGCTAATTACCCCATCATTCTCGAACTGTTCCGTACAAGAAACACTTGCAAATGCCATGAAAGCCAATAATAACCCTTTTTTAATCATAATAATTTTAGTAATAATCCTTTTTTAATGTTTATACAAATAAAATACCTATTGCCGTGGATATTCTTTTACCACACTATTGGTATAACAACGTACTATTCGAATTGTTCATACAAAATTTTTACAATTCTATTAAAACAAAGATTATTTCTGTATATCTGCTATAAGAAGTTATTGATAATCAGTCAAAAGAAGAAATTTACAGTTCCAATTAATAATTATCAAAAAAACATATGATTTTATTTTAGAATTAAAGTAAACAGATAGTTTTAGTTTCAATCTTGACTTTTACATGTATTTTTCAATAGCTACAATATCTTAGAAGGAAAAATAGACAAGCCCGAGCAATACAGTTTTAATTAAAACAAAAATTACAACAATATTTTAACATTATTTTGGACCAGCGGATTTTCCTGGTTGGTATCACTATTTTATGCATATAGCTTAGCCAGCCTGAACATGAAGAATTTCACATCAGACACCCCTCTTAACTGACTTCTAAAAGCTTTGATTTTTGCATTGAAAGATTCTGCAGATGCATTGGTCAGTCTTTCCTCAAAATAGTTTATGATAGTAGTGTTGTGATTTGAAAACGTATCAAGCACCTTGTTGAATTCCATACAGTCAAACTTCTCCACTTCATCGTACCATTTTGCAAGGTTCGCTCTTGCTTCGTCAGGACTTGACTTTTTGTTGAATATTTCTGTCAGCTTCATGCAAAGACTGTATCCTTCC
>JAXEBI010000097.1:0-4098 GCA_034094155.1 Phocaeicola sp. | reverse complement strand
ATACCAGGCATGGCAACGGCAACTTACACAGAATGCCGTATATGCAGTCAAAAGAGTGTTGAACCTTCAAAACCTATAAGACATGAAAGACCGATTGAAATATGTAATCGATTCCCGCTACTTCGACGGAACATGCCTGACGAGTATGAGTGACGGATTCCACAATGACTATGGTGGGGAAACAATCGAAGAACTGCGCATACGGGAGGATAATCCTTTTCTTATTACTGTTACCCAATCCAGAATCAACAAAATGTTACGTATCTTTTACAATAGTTTGGAGGCGCCATTCAGGGAAATCACTGAAGAAGACTATTTTTACCTGATGGATGTTCTTCCACCTCTGTATTTAAGAGAGAATTCATTTTTTGTCGGTGAACCGCACTATGTAAATATATACCCATTCTGTTTTGAACGAAATGGGCGCTATTTCCAAGGACTACGTTCTATAAAAACTCCTCCAAATGAATTGGACAAACAAATTGGCCAATACATGAAAATCATGAACAGAAAAGCAACCATTATAAAGGTTAGCCCTATAGATTCTGTTACAGATAAGGCAAATACTCTTAAACTCATTCCCTATTATTTTTCACTGGACGGAAAACAGCCCGTATTCATCTGCAACCTTGTCATCCAATCTGATTCCAGACAAGCAAGGACGGATATGGCGAATACCCTGAAGAGTCTTCGCCGGAACCATTACCAGTTCTATAAAGGGAAAGGACAGTATGAAACTCCGGACGAACTGATAGACCATGTATCCAAAAAGAAATTCACCCTTGTTTCCGACGGACATTTCTTTCAATATCCTCCCGACAGGGAATCCGTAACTTTCATCGGACACATCAAGGAGACATCAGAGGAATTTCTTTTCCGGATCTATGACCGTGAATATTTCCTGTATCTTCTAAAAAGATTAAGGACAGTAAAAAAGGAATCCGCACAGGAACAAATAAATATCAAATCATAACATTCGGGGGAATGCGGTAGAATGACTTCCGTATTCCCTCATAAAAACAATACAAGTATGAACAAATCAAACACTCTATACTGGAGAACAGCCACAGATCCGGCTGAACGCATTGAGGTCAGACTCGTCCTGAACAGTTATATCGACAATGACAATCTGTATGTAGGACTTGAATCCCGGTCTAAGGAGAATCCGGAATGCTGGGAATCCTACACGGACATCACCGTCAACCTCAATTCCCTTCCCCCGTTCCATGCTTATGTGGACAGCCGGGACTGCAACAGACACGTACATGATTTCCTGACCAGTAACAGAATAGCGGAGCCTGTCTCTCCGCAATAAAGGGTGTAAATCAAGTAATTACGAGATTTACACCCTTTTTCACACCCGAAAATGTAAAGTTGGGTGTTTTTGTATTATTTAAGAGAATCATCTTTGTTCGTGAGGGAAATTGATGAAACGAGAGGGGAAATGGATAAAAAATAAAGCAAACGAAAAGAGCAATCAAGTTTTCTCTTTTCGTTTGCTTTACAAGTTATGTAGGTTTAGCCGCTTAATTACACTATTATTATCAATCTAATGTGTGTTCCGGAATGGTTACTGTACTTAAAACTCCTCTAATTCGATAGTCTGTATCGGGTACAGTCATTATCATTGTCATATCTACGGGGGCAGGTGATTTTGTCAGAACGTTACCCGTGAGCTCTTCCCAATCCACACCTAAATAGACCTGAATGACTTGTAGTACGTATGAAGAACTTGCATTTTCGCCATACATCTCTATTTCAAAATCGTAGAACTCCGCTGCGGTAGTTCCAGCATCAGCGGGATTGTGCATGTATAAGCGTAAGTTAGGAATAGCGTAGTTGGTGGGTGCCGCACCTGTGCCGGCATCCAGCGTGATGAAAAACTCGTAACTGTTGTCTTTTAGTATAGGCTTGTTATATATGTTATCTTGGTCGAACAGATAGTAGTCCTGCGCTTGATTGTTCACTAAAAAGAGTGTGGTGCCTGCCGGCAATACCGGGTGGTTGCTGTCATTGATCACATATGCAAGATAACAATCTGTAACTTTCACTTCAACAGTTTCTTTTTCCTTGGTGACGTTGTCGGTGATGGTTAGTGTGCTGCTTCCTTTTTGCAGCCCATACAGATTGATGTGCCCTTTTTGGTCATAGCCTTTATCCCGATTGCTATCGTACTTTACATAGATGGCATCCAGTATGTTTTTATCTTCTATTGCCAGGCTAATATCACCACTGCCGTTTGTAATAGAGATAGAAGCAGCACCTCGTTCCAATCTCACTTCGTAATAGGTCTTATCAAGACTGAATGGAGTAATAGGTTCATTTCCGTTATTATCATCACTGCAAGCTGTAGCAAACAGACACATGATGAAAAGAATCGGGTTGATAAGTTTATTGAACATGATTATTAAAATTACTGTTTCGTTATTGTAAAATCCAATTTCTGAAGTCCATCCATATATACATTGACAAGAATGAGTGCATAATGGGCTTTTTCACCGGATTTCATGGATAGAATGTTATTAAATTCATTTTCAGGTATGGCTTTCTTGAACATTGGATCGTTTCTCACCAGTCTGAGTTCATCCGTAAAAGGTGACAAGACAAATGAATAGATGGCCATATAAGGTACTTTCTGGAATTCTATCCAATTTGGATCATCTTTAGGGAGTACATCTTCTATCAGAGCCGGGCCATGTCATAAGGTGGTAACCGGTCTCCGTTACTATATCTTATATTCCCTTCACTATCAACCAGCAGCTCTTTTTCCATTGCATACTTATTGAAGGGACATTTATCTTGATATACAATATCCTCTTCCGAATTAATTTCTTTATCTTCCGGTTCTTCCGGCCCGGTTATCACTCGGTCATCAAGAATTCTAATAAGTGAATATGTGCGGTCAGAACCATCCATTGGAGGATTTGCGAGGATGGTCCGTTTTACCGAAAGGTAATATTCATGTCCTCTTTCGTATGTAAATCCTTCAATTCTTCCAAAGGCAAGCGGCTCCAATACACCGGGATTGTCTTCAGACATAACAAGCATACACTCTACTGGAGTATCACTGCCCCATGGTATGTATATACCTGTTTCGGCTGAAACGGACATCTTGATTTCATTAACAACATCTTTGGGCTCATCATCGCTGCAACTCACTGCAAGGAAAGCGGTGATTAAAAGAAACGAAATAATAATTTTGTTCATATCCGTATAATTCCCCATCGGCTCTATGGTTTTTTTGATTTATATTGAAAAAACGTGAGCCAACTATGCCACATCTTAATTGGAGGTCCTGAGAAAACCTAATGAGCAGATACAACAATAGCAGCCCACGCTATAGCGTGAGAACCACTATGCCATCCTTGCTCATTTGAAAATTTCTCAGGTTTCCAATTACAAGATAAGCATAACGCTTCTTCTTATTTTAATATGTCTTGGAAAGAGTTACCTCTATCCGAATACAAAATTAGTTATTTAATTGATATTTTGCTATATATTGCACTGATTTATAACTTGAAACCTCTACTTTTTCTTGGCTTTTCATCGGATTGTCGCAAACCTCGTCTTAACTTTTCCCATTGTTCCATGAACCATTCGCTTATTGGCTGCCTATTTATTGTCAGCACCAATTTATTATCATCAATCGAACTTTTTTCAACTCTGAAAATATTGTTTTTGATGTCAAACTTCCGTCTGTGTTCATCAGAAAAAATTTTGCCACTACATTGTATGGCTTCTTTCTTTGTCAAGAGGCTTTCTATCATATCTTTGGTAAATCCGATAACAGTGCATAGTTTTTCCATTCTTAGCATCTCTTTGAACATGGGGAACCATTTATGAGCCTTTTCAAGTAGGATGTTCAGTCGTGATATTTCCCTGTCTTTGGCTTCAAGCTCTTGATTGTGTATTCCTTGAAGATTACGTATTTGTTTGCCGTGCTGTTCCTGCATTTGTTGCATCTTGGCTTTTAATTCATCAATGCCTTTATCACGCTTGGCAACTTCCTGACGCAATTTTTCATTGGCTTGTTCCAAATCTTTCAATTTCCCACTGCCGAAAAGAGAACCAACACCGCTTGCTATGGCAGTAGCGGCA
>JAXEBI010000096.1:0-37072 GCA_034094155.1 Phocaeicola sp. | reverse complement strand
AAAAAGTAACGATAGCCCTTGCGCTTGTGGCGTAATTGGTAGCCGCGCCAGACTTAGGATCTGGTGCCGTGAGGCGTGTAGGTTCGAGTCCTATCAAGCGCACAGAACGGATGATTCAGTACTCAAGAAATTGATTACGGAGTCATCCGTTTTCTTTTTATATGATTTTTACTGGATGTTGTGTACCAGCGGATTTGTGTACCAGCGGATTTTCCTGGTTGGTATCACTATTTTATGCATATAGCTTAGCCAGCCTGAACATGAAGAATTTCACATCAGACACCCCTCTTAACTAACTTCTAAAAGCTTTGATTTTTGCATTGAAAGATTCTGCAGATGCATTGGTCAGTCTTTCCTCAAAATAGTTTATGATAGTAGTGTTGTGATTTGAAAACGCATCAAGCACCTTGTTGAATGGCAAGTCTTGTCAAGGGAAAGATTCTTTCCAATGTTCTCAGGATAAAGAGTATAGTCGTGTGCGTGATTGAGCTGTGTACACTCTCGGTAATCGCTGATTTTCTCCTTGTATTGCTTGCGCAGTGTCTGTCCTTTTACACCGTATCGTTCTGCTAAAGTGCATATACTGACGGGAGTAGATTCAATCTCCGCCTTTTAAAAAAGACACGAACTCTGCATTGAGCCGTGTTCCGTCAAATTCTGACAAATCCCAGTCGTAACTGAAGATCTCATTGGTTGACTTGTCGAGCCATTTACGCTTGCGAACATGAAGATAGGTGGCCCGTCCACGAATCGGATAGTCCTGAATAATACGATAATCGCCAAAACCATAGGCTATGATATTGGCATTACACTTGTCCTCTTGGAGCTGGACTTTTTTCTCGTCAAGAAAGATGTCAAAACGATCTGAAGTTTTCTCAAAGTTTACGACATCAAAGTTATCTATTAGCACATCAGGAAGGATGGCACGAAGGAGTAGTTCTGGTTTCATGAAACAAAGGTAAGAAATACAATCGAAATAATAATCTAAAACAACCCGAAATATCCGCTGACCCCGAAATATCCGCTGACCCAACATTATCAATAATAAGATAAATAAAAAGAGGCTATACCTTTCGATATAGCCTCTTTAAGTTGGGTTACTAGGACTCGAACCTAGAAAAACAGGACCAGAATCTGTTGTGTTACCATTACACCATAGCCCAAAATCTTTATCAAACCTCGTTATTTTTGTTTGACGATGCAAAGGTACTACTTTTTTCTTAGGTACAAAATTTTTCATGAACTTTTTTTCAAAAAAATTCATTTTTGCCATTTTTTCACCGTTTTTCCAATAATAATCCTCTTTTCTCACTAAAAAATACAAAAAGATTGAGAAAAAGAGGCGTATATTTCGTTATATACATAAAAGCAAGTATATTTGCCATACATTATTAATTAAATTAATTAATTTACAATTTACTATTACAAGAATGAACGAAACAAAAGAATTAGTAGTTAAAATAACAGAAGGCATTCAGGAAAAGAAAGGAAAGAATATTGTTATTGCAGATTTGACAAAGATAGACGATACTATCTGTAACTATTTTGTAATATGTCAGGGTAATTCACCGAGCCAGGTAATGGCTATAGTAGAATCTATCAAGGATTATGTCAGAATAGAAATGGGTATAAAACCTTACGCAATAGACGGAACAAAAAATGCACAATGGGTAGCTCTTGACTACAGCGATGTTATTGTCCATGTATTTTTGCCAGAACCAAGAGAATTCTATAATCTTGAACATCTTTGGGCAGATGCAAAATTAACTCACGTTCCAGATATTGACTAAAATTATTCATTTATCTAAAATCATAAGGAATACAAGTATATTATTAAAAGAAAACAGATTGTTTAACTGATAAATATGAGCGATAAACAGAATAGACAGAAAATAAACGTACCACGCCCCAATCTAAGTTGGCTATATATTCTAATTGCCATGGTTATGGGATACCTATACATAACCAGCGATGAAGGAAGTGCAAGCAAGCAGATAACTTACACTGAATTCAAAGATATGGTATCAAAAGGTTATGCCGATAAAATCATAGCATACGACAACAATACCGTGGATATGTTTATAAAGCCTGAAAACATAGTTGATGTTTTCAAGAAAGATGCTCCGAAAGTTGGGAAAAGTCCTTCAGTAAATGTACAGGTTGGTTCAATAGAATCACTTGACAAATTCTTGGATGAGGAGCAAAAGAACGGTAACTTTACCGGTTCCATAAGTTACGAAAAGAAAAGTGACTATTTCGGACTTATATTCTGGAATCTCTTGCCTATAGTATTCTTTATCGGACTAATGGTGTTCACTATGCGCCGCATGGGTGGAGGCGGTGGAGCCGGAGGACCTGGAAATGTGTTTAATGTAGGGAAGAGCAAGGCTCAACTTTTTGAAAAAGGAGCCAACAGAGTAACATTTAAGGATGTAGCGGGACAGACTGCAGCCAAACAGGAAATTCAGGAAATTGTAGAATTTCTCAAACAGCCGCAGAAGTATACAGAATTGGGAGGTAAAATTCCTAAAGGAGCCCTTTTAGTTGGCCCTCCGGGAACAGGTAAGACTTTGCTTGCCAAAGCTGTTGCCGGTGAAGCCGATGTACCATTCTTCTCTATGTCCGGTTCAGATTTCGTGGAGATGTTTGTTGGTGTCGGTGCTTCACGTGTAAGAGACCTGTTCCGTCAGGCTAAGGAAAAATCTCCTTGCATTATCTTCATTGATGAAATAGATGCAGTGGGACGTGCCAGAGGTAAGAATCCAAGCATGGGTGGCAACGATGAAAGAGAAAATACACTCAACCAGTTGCTTACCGAAATGGATGGTTTCGGAACCAACAGCGGGGTTATCATACTTGCTGCAACAAACCGCGTTGATATTCTTGATAAGGCATTGCTTCGAGCAGGACGTTTCGACAGACAGATTTACGTTGACCTGCCAGACCTGAATGAACGTAAGGCCGTATTTGGTGTACACATCCGTCCGCTGAAATTAGACAATTCAGTTGACATAGACTTACTTGCCCGCCAAACTCCAGGCTTCAGCGGTGCAGACATTGCAAATGTTTGTAATGAAGCCGCACTTATTGCTGCACGTCACGGAAAGAATGCTGTAAGCAAAGATGATTTTATGGCTGCAATAGACCGAATAGTAGGTGGTCTTGAAAAGAAGTCGAAGGTTATGACAGCTGCCGAAAAACGTTCTATAGCTCTACACGAAGCTGGGCATGCTACTATTTCATGGTTCCTTGAACATGCAAATCCCCTTATTAAGGTAACTATAGTACCTAGAGGAAGAGCTTTGGGAGCAGCATGGTATCTTCCAGAGGAAAGACAGATTACCACAAAAGAGCAGATGCTTGATGAAATGTGTGCCACATTAGGAGGACGCGCAGCTGAGGAATTGTTTATTGGTCATATTTCTACCGGTGCGATGAACGACCTTGAAAGAGTTACCAAACAGGCATATGGAATGATAGCATATGCCGGCATGAGTGACAAACTTCCAAACTTATGTTATTACAGTAACGATGAATATAGCTTCAGCAAGCCTTATAGTGAACATACGGCTGAGCTTATAGACGAAGAAGTCAAGAAAATGATTGCTGAACAATATGCCCGTGCAAAAGAACTGCTCGACAAGCATAGAAAAGGTCATAACCGATTGGCTGAACTGCTTATAGAAAAAGAAGTAATATTTGCAGAAGATGTGGAAGCTATTTTCGGCAAACGTCCTTGGGCATCACGTTCTGAAGAGATTATGGCTCTTGAAGAACAAGCTATGGCAGAAGAGAAAGCAAAATCGGAAGAACAGGCTAAACTGGAAGATCTATCCGGAAGGACCGAGAATGATGACAACGGAAATACCAGTGTCAACAAAGAGAACGATTCTGCCGATAAAGCAGAAACTTCAGATTCAAAGGCCGAAAATGAAAATAATTCTGAAAGCAATAAATAATATAAAGCTTCAGAAAGTATATTGTAAAAGAATTTAAATCATACAGATTAAATTTACAATAATAATAGAATCTAAGACCATTTTTTAGCAGATTGGTCATAGATTCTATTATTTTTTTTATCTTTGCACATAAATAAAGAAATATTTTAGCATTAATTCCATAAAAGATCATGAAAAACAACTTTATATTAAGAACATTAACCGGAATTGTATTTGTGGCTGTATTAGTAGGATGTATCCTCGGCGGACCGGTTTCTTTCTCGCTTCTCTTTGCAATAATAAGTGCACTTACCGTCAATGAATTCGGGAAGATAATAAGTATAAACAGCGAAACACAAATAAACAGACCTATATCCATGCTGTCGGCAGTATTTCTGTTCTTCGGTTTTGCATATTTGGGTGTATCACCGGGCAATAATGGTGTTCTGGCACCATATCTGTTTCTTATAATATATATGTTAGTGAGTGAGTTGTATCTTAAAAAGAAAAATCCAATAAACAATTGGGCATATACAATGATGTCGCAATTATATATTGCATTACCTTTTGCACTACTTAACATATTGGCATTCCATTCTACAGACTCAGCAATAGACCCTAACTCTACTACACAATATAATCCTATACTACCATTGTCAATCTTTATTTTCACATGGATAAACGACAGTGGAGCTTATTGCACAGGCGTATTGTTTGGCAAACACAGACTTTTTGAACGTATATCACCCAAGAAATCATGGGAAGGTTCAATAGGTGGAGGTGTTTTCTGTCTGATTGCCGCTGCTGTAATGGCACAATATTTTGATTTTCTTTCACTAACTGAATGGTTAGGACTCGCATTGGTAGTAGTTGTATTCGGAACGTGGGGTGATTTGGTGGAATCCTTAATGAAACGCACTATTGGAATAAAAGACTCAGGTAATATATTGCCGGGACATGGAGGAATGCTCGACAGATTTGACAGTACACTGCTTGCAGTTCCTGCAGCAGTGGTATATCTTTATTTCATATCGATGTAATAAAGAAAAGAATAACAATAAATTAATTACCGCAGATATAGATTAATAAATCAAACCTATAAACAGCTTATAAATCAAGCCGGTCATTACGGAAGCGAACACGTAATGACCGGCTTGATTTTTTGCTTGAAACTTTATGAATCCTTCTTACCCGAATATAAATATACAATACAATTACTGAATATACAATTAAAAGTAGAGTCATAATTCAATTTATAATCAGAATCGGAAAATAAAAACACCTGAGTCAGAATATAAATACGAACAATAAGGAAACATTTACAAAGCAGGTTTATGTTTTCTACTCCTTAGAAGATCTACTATAATTCCGGCAGCCCTGTGTGAAGCACCTTTATCTCCCAAAATACGCTTTAATTCGCCATAACTTTCAAGCATTTTTTCTCTTGAACTTCCTCCTATCAGAATAGCCGACATTTCATCCTTAAGTTTCTTAACATTCATATCATCGGCAACCAGTTCTTTAACTGTCTCTGAATCTGTAATCAAATTTACCAAAGATATATATTTCACTTTCAACAGATATTTTCTTAAGAAACTTACTATTTTACCGGCTGACATATAATAACAAACCACCTGAGGTACATTAAACAAGGCTGTCTCCAATGTGGCTGTACCGGAAGTAACCATAGCTGCTGTAGAATGCTGAAGCAAACGATAGGTTTGTGAAAAGACTATTTTAACATCTTTTCCTATAAACTGACTATAGAATTCACGAGAGATACCTGGAGCACCGGCTACCACAAACTGATATTCAGGAAAATATCTTGAGGCCTCAACCATACGGGTAAGATTATCGCGTATTTCCTGTTTCCTACTGCCTGCAAGCATTGCAACAATAGGTTTATGCGACAAAGAATTATCTGATACGAAAGATTCCATATCGTATTTGTGGTCTTCGAGATATTCATACACAGAATCAACACAAGGATTACCAACATAATGTATTGGATAATTATGTTTTCTGAAAAACTCAACTTCAAACGGCAAAATAGAAAAGAGTTCGTCTATATCCCTCTTGATATTTTTAATTCGATGTTCTTTCCAAGCCCATATTTTTGGGGAAATATAATAATATACAGGAATATCTGACTTTTGTTTGATATATTGGGCTATCTTAAGATTAAAACCGGGATAATCAACAAGTATAAGTACATCAGGATTCCATTTTATTATATCCTCCTTACATATTTCCATATTACGGAATATTGTACGCAGATGCAGCAATACCGGAATAAATCCCATGTAGGCCATATCTTTGTAATGTTTCACAAGAGTTCCTCCTACAGACTGCATCAAATCGCCACCGAAAAAGCGAAACTCGGCCGACGAATCAACTTCCTTTATTGCTCGCATCAAATTGGATGCATGCAAGTCGCCCGAAGCCTCTCCTACTATCAGGTAATATCTCATACGCCCTTAATTTATAGAATAAATAATATTTATAGATTCCAGGATTTCATATCCTCAAGCAGTTTATAAGCTGTTACATCTATCTGTGTTGGCGTAATAGCCACAAAACCATGTTCAAGAGCCCAATGGTCGGTATCCTGCGACAAAGGTTCATTGTTATGATACGAACCTGTAAGCCAATAATATCCTTTATTACGCGGATGCGAACATTCGGCAAATTCATTAGTCCACACTCCGTCGGTCTGGCGGCATATACGCACTCCATTCAGGTCAGCTGTGTCAGGAAAATTCACATTCAGACATGTTCCATATGGAAGACTCTTTTCCAGAACTGCCCCGACAATCTTTCTGATATAAGATATACAAGGTAAAAAATCGGCATCCGCAGAGTGGTTACACAGAGAAAAGCCAACAGAAGGTATTCCTTTAAGACAACCTTCTATTACCACTCCCATAGTTCCTGAATAATGAACATTAACAGATGAATTGTCGCCATGATTAATTCCACCAATTACCATATCAGGAGTACGCGGCACTATAGTGTGCAAAGCAAGTTTAACACAATCTACAGGAGTTCCAGTACATTTATATACAACAAGTCCTTCCTCCTCATGAAGTTTTTCGTAATGCACCGGAACTATAGAAGTAATGGCACCAGAGGCTCCGGAACGTGGTCCGTCGGGAGCAACTACTATCAAATCAGCAATATCACGTAGAGCCTTTATCAGTTCATTAATACCTTTAGCCTGAAAACCATCATCATTGGATAATAATAAAAGAGGTCTTTCTTTAATCATACACAAATATATTTAGTCAATAATATAAGTGATAAATCACCATTACCATAAGAAAACAGCGGTAAAGGTACAATCTTTCGGATAATATGACAAAAAATATGAGTAACAATGCGTTTACAAATCTTAATCTTCCCAAAAGTAACGCATGTTTTTAAACAGATTTGATTATATTTGTGGCGTCGGAGTTATTAACAAAAGAGGTGAGTTATCAACACTTTCAAGAAAAGTAATAGTTTTTTAATAGATACTGTCACCAATTATTAGTTACTTCGCAATCAGAATAAACTGATTAATATGGGAAAAATAATTGCTTTGGCCAATCAGAAAGGTGGAGTGGGAAAAACCACAACAACAATAAATCTGGCCGCATCATTAGCAACTCTGGAAAAAAAGGTATTGGTTATAGACGCAGATCCACAGGCAAACGCCTCTTCAGGACTGGGAGTTGACTTAAAGGATATTGACTGTTCTATTTATGAATGTCTTATCAATAAAGCCGATGTAAGAGAGGCTATCTATACAACCGATATTGACGGATTAGACATTATA
The DNA here is from genome assembly GCA_034094155.1 of Phocaeicola sp. Lineage (GTDB taxonomy): Bacteria > Bacteroidota > Bacteroidia > Bacteroidales > Bacteroidaceae > Phocaeicola. Next base: position 29,317 of record JAXEBI010000096.1, on the reverse strand, counting down.
CCATCTCACATAGATCTGGTGGGTGCCGAAATAGAGATGCTAAATTTAGAGAACAGAGAAAAGATAATGAAGAATGCATTGTCGCCAATGAAAAGTGAGTACGACTATATATTGATAGACTGTTCACCGTCATTGGGCTTGATAACCATCAATGCACTTACGGCAGCCGATTCAGTAATAATTCCTGTGCAATGCGAATATTTTGCACTCGAAGGTATCAGCAAGCTGCTTAATACAATAAAGATTATCAAGACAAAACTGAATCCGGCACTTGAGATAGAAGGTTTTCTGCTAACTATGTTCGACTCACGACTCCGTCTGGCAAACCAGATTTACGATGAAGTGAAAAGACATTTTCAGGAACTTGTATTCAAGACCATTATTCAGCGAAACGTAAAATTAAGTGAAGCTCCAAGCCACGGAATACCAGCTATTCTTTACGATGCCGAATCGACTGGAGCAAAAAACCATTTGGCTTTAGCCAACGAAATAATAACAAAAAACAGTAAGTAAGCAATATGGCAGTACAGAAAAAATTTGCATTAGGCCGAGGACTCGACGCACTGATTTCAAACGAGGAGGTAAAAACCTCCGGCTCTTCATCTATAAATGAGATTGAATTGAGCAAGATTTCAGTGAATCCGAACCAGCCCCGACGTGAATTTGACCCAATAGCACTGCAGGAACTTGCCGACTCTATAGCAGAAGTAGGTATTATCCAACCTATCACCTTGAGACAGATAGATGAGAACTCTTATCAGATTATTGCAGGTGAACGCAGATATCGCGCTTCAATACAAGCCGGACTGAAAACTATTCCTGCATATATCAGAACTGCCGATGACGAGAATGTCATGGAAATGGCTCTGATAGAAAATATACAGAGAGAAGATCTTAATTCACTGGAAATAGCGTTGGCTTACCAGCATCTTATCGAGCAGTATGAACTTACTCAGGAGAGACTTAGCGAAAGAGTTGGCAAAAAAAGAACTACTATTGCCAACTATCTCCGACTGCTCAAGCTTCCTGCCCAGATTCAGGTTGCACTAAAGAATAAGGAAATTGATATGGGACACGCACGTGCTCTTCTAACACTTGACGACCCTAAGACTCAAATTAGAATATTCAATGAGATTATTTCTCAAAATTATTCTGTAAGAAAAGTTGAAGAAATAGTCAAAGCTCTCTCTTGCGGTAAAAGTATAACTGATGCTGAAGGTAAAAAAATAGCACCTAAAGGAGCCAGGTTATCCGAAACTTACAGTTTGCTGCAAGACAAACTGTGTAATTATTTCGGGGCCAAGGTTCAACTTTCATGCAGTAATAAAGGCAAAGGAAAAATCAGTATTCCTTTCAACAGTGAAGCAGAACTTGAAAGAATTATGGAAATTCTGGATACGACAAAGGAAACTGAACAAAATTAATAATACATAAGTTTTGAAATCAAGATTTATTAAATATCTGACTTATATTGTAGCTTGTATCTCTGTAATGCTGTTAATGTATCCTACAGAGATGCAAGCTCAACGTGCTTTAAAGCACAGACAGGGACTGCTGAAAAACGACTCTGTAAACACAAAGAAAAAAACAGAAGCAACAGACAGTCTTATTATCAGAAGTGCAGAAAAAGACTCGGTATCTTTAGATAAAGACTCTCTTTATACAGATGAGAACTTGAGAAAGATAGAATCACTTGAAGCACCTATTGACACAGCAATGCTTTCAATGAAAAGTGATTCTATAATGCAGCAGTCTCCCGTAAAACAGAAAAAAAGATGGATACCGGATTCAAACAAATCGGTATGGATGGCAATGGTATTGCCAGGTGCCGGACAAATATACAACCGCAAGTACTGGAAACTCCCAATTATATATGGAGGATTTGTGGGATGTGCCTATGCCTTGACATGGAATACAAAAATGTACAACGATTATTCACAGGCATATATAGATATAATGAGCGACAATCCTGCAAATGACAGCTACAAAGACTTCATACCATCATATATTGATATTGAAAGCAACAAAGAATATTATCAGAATCTATTCAAGAACGCTAAAGACGCATACCGCAGACAACGCGACTTGAGTATATTTGCTTTTATAGGTGTTTACCTTCTATCGGTTATCGACGCATATGTAGATGCCGAACTTTCCGATTTCGATATTTCAAAAGACTTGAGTATGAAATTGGAACCAACAGTATTTAACGATGTGTACCGCAAACGTCCTCAAGGAATAGGTTTGCAGTGTAATATCAAATTTTAAACCATGAAAAAGATTTTTATTTGCCTACTTACATTTTTAGGTTCATCGGCTATGTATGCACAAAGCCACGATGAAACCATTACAGTACAAAACGACTTGGGAGAGAAACAGGAGATACAATTACCGGAAGGTATGCTTTCTACTACAGACAGCCTGTATCTTGACTGGATTTCGAAAAACTATATTACCCCCAACGACTGCATGATGAGCAAAGACAATCCTGTGGTAAGCGATTCACTGTTCATCGACAGACTTCAGCGCATCCCGGCAGTAATAGAAATGCCATATAATGATATTATCAAACAGTTTATTGACCTGTATGCTGTAAAGCTTAGAGACAGAGTGGCATTCATGCTCAGCGCAAACAATTTCTACATGCCTATTTTCGAAGAAGCACTCGATTTATATGATCTTCCTCTGGAACTGAAATATCTTCCTGTTATAGAATCTGCTTTAAACCCTAATGCCACATCACGACAAGGTGCTGTGGGATTATGGCAATTTATGCTCAGAACAGCTAAAGCATACGGACTGGAAGTAAATTCTCTGGTAGACGAGAGAAAAGACCCTATTAAATCGACATACGCTGCAGCAAGATATCTGAAAGACCTGTATGACATTTACCATGACTGGAATCTTGTGCTTGCTGCATACAACTGCGGACCTGGCAATATCAACAAAGCCATCAGAAGAGCAGGAGGTGCAACAGACTTCTGGTCGATATACAATTTCCTGCCTAAAGAAACAAGAGGATATGTTCCTGGATTTGTTGCAGCAAACTACATTATGACATATTACTGCGAACACAATATCAGTCCGATGAAAATGCAGATGCCTGAGGGTACAGATACAATACACATCAACAGGAATCTGAATCTTAATCAGATAGCAGAAGTTTGCAAAATGAACATAGAACAGTTGAGAGCTCTTAACCCTGAACTGAAGAAGGATATAATACCGGGAAACCAGAAAACCTATGCTCTTAAACTTCCAAATAATATGGTGAGCTGTTTCCTCGAACACGAAGACAGTATATATAATTACAAGCCCAATGTATACAATACAAGAAGAGCTACTGTTGAAGTCACAACACCTAAAACAGCCGAAGTTTATCACAAAATCAAAAATGGTGATACACTGGGAGGTATAGCAGCAAAATACGGAGTAAGCGTAAATCAGTTGAGAAGGCTCAATGGCATTAAAGGCAACAATATAAGAGCCGGAAAGACTATAAGAGTAAGATAAGAACAAAAGAAATAAAAATTAGAGCAAGTATTTCAAATATTTTCATTGAAATACTTGCTTTTTTTTTTATATTTCATATTTTTGCACTTATGTATTTTTTGGGAGGAATATGTATATGACTGATGATAAACTAACTCAAGAACAAGCCGATGAAAAAGTAATAAACGAGGCTTTCGAAGAATTGCTTGAAAGATATCTTGAAAGCAGACATCGCAAAAAGGTTGAAATTATTACCAAAGCTTTTAATTTTGCCAAACAAGCTCACAAAGGAGTAAGAAGACGTTCCGGTGAGCCTTATATATTGCATCCAATTGCAGTAGCGCGCATTGCATGCTGCGAGATAGGTCTCGGCTCTACATCTATATGTGCCGCTCTGCTGCATGATGTGGTTGAAGATACAGATTATACCGTAGAAGACATCGAAAACCTGTTCGGAGAAAAAATAGCACTTATTGTAGACGGCCTGACAAAGATTTCAGGAGGTATTTTCGGAGACAGGGCCTCGGCACAAGCCGAAAATTTCAAGAAGCTCCTGCTTACCATGAACGATGATATCAGGGTTATTCTTATAAAAATATCCGACAGACTTCATAATATGAGAACCTTGGGATCTATGCTGCCAAGCAAGCAGTATAAGATTGCAGGTGAAACATTATATATATATGCTCCGTTGGCAAACAGACTTGGTCTGAATAAAATAAAGACAGAGTTAGAAGACCTCAGTTTTAAATACGAACATCCTGAAACATATAAGCAAATACAGTCAAAACTGGAGGCTACACAAGCCGAACGCGACAGTCTGTTTGCTGAGTTTACGGCACCTATAAAGGAACAGCTCAACAAAATGGGCCTCAAATACAGAATTCAGGCAAGAATAAAATCGCCGTATTCTATATGGAGTAAAATGCAGGCCAAGCATATCACTTTCGAAGAAATATTTGATATACTGGCTGTGCGTATTATATTTGAACCAGAAAGCATGGATAAAGAAGCAAACGACTGCTTCAATATTTATGTTGCCATTTCAAGTATCTATAAACCACATCCCGACCGTCTGAGAGACTGGGTAAACCATCCTAAAGCAAACGGATATCAGGCTCTACATGTAACCCTTATGAGCAATAAGGGACAATGGATAGAAGTCCAGATAAGAAGTGAAAGAATGAATGAGATAGCAGAACAGGGGTTTGCAGCTCATTGGAAATATAAGGAAGGTGGTATTACAGAAGACGAAGGTGAACTTGGAAAGTGGCTTCACACCATTAAGGAAATACTGGACGACCCACAGCCCGATGCACTCGACTTCCTTGATACCATAAAACTAAACCTTTTTGCTTCAGAAATCTTTGTATTTACCCCTAAAGGGGAAATCAAGACCATGCCACAAAACTGTACTGCACTCGACTTTGCCTTTTCTATTCACACCTTCCTCGGAAGCCATTGTATAGGAGCCAAAGTAAACCACAAACTTGTGCCGTTGAGTCATAAGTTACAGAGTGGCGACCAGGTGGAAATACTTACTTCAAAATCACAGAAAGTTAAAGCCGACTGGATTAACTTTGCAACTACAGCAAAGGCCAAGGCCAAAATTCTTGCTATCCTTAGAAGAGAAAGAAAAGAATTGCAACAGGAAGGTGAAGATATGATTCATGAATTCTTCATCCAGCAGGAATTTACATATAACGATGAGAACATTAATAAAATATGTAAGTTACATCAGGTAAAATCATTAGAAGACCTTGCATATCAGGTGGGACAAAAGGTTATCAAACTTGGTGAGGCCGATATTAATGAACTTAAGGAAAAACAAGTCAACAACGGCTGGAAGAAGTTTATACCGTTCCCGTTCGGAGGAAGCAAGAACAAGAGTCAGGGACAGCAGAATGCCGAAAGTAATGCGCCATTAGATATCGACAAGAAAAAAATACTTAAACTTACTCCCGACAATATACAGAAAAACTATATAATAGCCGACTGCTGCAAGCCTATTCCCGGTGATGATGTATTGGGATACATTGATGATAAGAACAGAATTATCATCCACAAGTTGAATTGCCCTATCGCATCCCAACTCAAGTCAAGCTTCGGCAACAGACTACTTGCGGTACAATGGGAAATCGGAAAAGCACTCAACTTCCCAGTCAATCTATATGTAAAAGGTATAGACGGTATAGGAATACTTAATAAAGTAACCGAAATCATATCCCAACAGCTTAACGTAAATATACATAAGTTGCATATAGAATCAAATGACGGTATATTCGAAGGGCGTATACAACTCTTTGTACACGATGTAGATGACGTAAATGCAATATGCAACAATCTGAAAAAGATAGAGAACGTGAAACGCGTTACAAGAATTGAAAATTTCGATGATACAACACTCGAAGTCTAATATTTTCTCATCAAGTCATATAATCGAGCTCCTTACGAATACTAAGGAGCTCTTCTTTTATAGCTTTAAGCCGTTCTACTATATCAGCATTCCTTGCAGCAACATCCTTATTCTGCTTAAGCCTCTGTTTGGCCCCGGCAAGAGTCATACCCTTTTCTTTAACAAGATGATATACCAAACGTATATTTTCAATATCTTCTTTCCTATACTGACGGATGTTACCGCCTGCCTTCTTTGGAGAAATAAATGGAAATTCTTTTTCCCAGTATCTGAGCAGTGACTCTTTTACTCCAAACATCTGTGCCACTTCACTTATAGAATAATATAATTTGAGTTCTTTATCTGAACGAAATGCCATAACCGCTAATGTGTATGTGTATATATTTTTATAATTAACATCAATCGTAAACTTTTCCGTGGTTGGCTGCAATTTCAACCATTCTGTCATAATCCTCAGCATTCAAATCCATGAAATAATAGTTCACAGGATTTACCACCTTACCCTTTACATGTACCTCATAATGCAAGTGCGGACCAGTACTCTTTCCAGTACTTCCCACCTTTCCTATAATCTCACCTCTCACCACGTTTTGCCCTACCCTTACATCAATCTTACTAAGGTGAGCATATTTGGTTACATACCCAAAACCATGGTCAACAGTTATACAGTTGCCATAAAGTCCTTCCCAACCTGCTTTTATAACCCTTCCATTACCTGTCACATACACAGGAGTACCGGTATTTGCCGAGAAGTCCATTCCGGCATGAAACTTCACAGTCTTATATATAGGGTCGATACGTGTACCATAACCCGAAGCAGTCTGTTTCAGATTCTTGTTGGCCACAGGCTGTATAGCCGGAATACATTCCAGCATTTCATCATGCTTCTTACACATCTCCACCACGTCATCAAAGGACTCAGACTGAATATAAATCTGACGAGCCAAAAGGTCCATTTTCTGCGAAGTTGAAACCACAAGTCTCGAATTGGCCATACCCATAAGCTCCTCATACCTGTTGGTATTGCCATAACCGGCAGTTCTCAACTCGTCATTAACCGGATCAGCCTGCATTATAACACGATAAAGATTATCATCACGCTGCTGAAGCTTGCTCATAACATTCAGAGCCTCATCCAGACGTGTAGAAAGAATATGATACTGAGCCTGCAGCTGTGAGTTCTCTATTCTGAGGTTCTTTTCGGAAGGAGAACCGAAAATAAGCAACAATACCAGGAAACTTCCGGCACCGAAACCCATTCCTACAAAAAGGCGGCGCAGATAGCTCATTATTCTTTGTCGCACAGTAGGATAAATTCTGTCGTATGTGCGAGTTTTAGGATTATAAATATAGTATACTTTACGCATTCTGAGTCATTTTATGAAAAAATAAGATACGAAATATCAATATTTTGCATCAAACTTAATGACAAAAATAATAAAACCAATTATCTTTGCAAATCAATTTTTGGAATATTAACTAAGAAGAAATATACAATATGTTGACAGCAAACGAAATCCGCGACTCATTTGTTAAATTCTTTGAGTCAAAAGGACATCAGATTGTGCCTTCAGCACCTATGGTTATCAAAGATGACCCAACACTGATGTTCACCAATGCAGGTATGAACCAGTTTAAGGATATAATCCTTGGAAATCACCCTGCAAAGTACAAACGTGTAACCGACTCACAGAAATGTCTTCGTGTAAGCGGTAAGCATAACGACCTTGAAGAAGTGGGTCATGATACATACCACCACACAATGTTCGAAATGTTGGGTAACTGGTCTTTCGGCGACTATTTCAAGAAAGAAGCCATTACATGGGCCTGGGAATTCCTTGTAGACGTTCTTAAAATTGACCCGGCAAATCTTTATGCGACTGTTTTCGAAGGTAGTGCAGAAGAAGGTCTTGAACGCGATAATGAAGCTGCTTCATACTGGGCACAGTTTATGCCTGAAGACCATATCATAAACGGAAACAAGAAAGACAACTTCTGGGAAATGGGTGATACAGGTCCTTGCGGTCCATGTTCTGAGATACATATCGACCTCCGTACAGAAGAAGAACGCGCAAAAGTTCCGGGACGCGAACTTGTAAACCACGACCATCCGCAGGTTATAGAAATATGGAACCTTGTATTCATGCAATACAACCGCAAAGCCGACGGAAGCCTTGAACCACTTCCTGCAAAAGTAATCGATACAGGTATGGGATTCGAACGTCTGTGTATGGCTATGCAGGGAAAACGTTCAAACTACGATACAGATGTTTTCCAACCAATTATCAAAGTTATCGGCGACCTGGCAGATGTATCATACGGAAAAGATGAAAAGACCGATGTTGCAATGCGCGTAATAGCCGACCATATCCGTACTATAGCATTCTCAATTACCGACGGACAGCTTCCTTCTAACGCAAAAGCCGGATATGTAATCCGCCGTATCCTGCGTCGTGCAGTCCGCTATGCATACACATTCTTAGGACAGAAACAGGCATTTATGTATCGCCTTGTTCCGGTGCTTATAGAAAATATGGGTGGCGCATATCCTGAACTTAAGGCTCAGCAGGGACTTATAGAAAAAGTTATAAAGGAAGAAGAAGAATCATTCCTCAGAACACTCGAAACCGGTATTCGTCTGCTCGACAAGACTATGGCCGAAACTAAAGCTGCCGGAAAGACAGAAATCAGTGGTGTAGACGCATTTACACTATACGATACATTCGGATTCCCATTCGACCTTACAGAACTTATCCTACGCGAAAACGGACTTACTGCCGATGTTGCAGGTTTCGAATCGGAAATGGAAAAACAGAAAGCCCGTGCACGTAATGCTGCCGCAGTAGAAACAGGCGACTGGGTTACACTCAACGAAGGTGAAACCACATTCGTAGGTTACGACTATACAGAATACGAAACATCAATCCTGAGATACCGTCAGATAAAGCAGAAAAACCAGACTCTTTACCAGATTGTGCTTAGTGATACTCCTTTCTATGCAGAAAGCGGTGGTCAGGTAGGTGATACAGGTGTATTGGTAAGTGAATTCGAAACAATAGAAATCATTGACACAAAGAAGGAAAACAACCTTCCTATCCATATCACAAAGAAACTTCCGGAACATCCTGAGGCTCCTATGATGGCATGTGTAGACACCGACAAGCGTGATGCATGCGCTGCAAACCACTCTTGTACACACTTGCTCGACGAAGCACTCCGTCAGGTTCTCGGTACTCACGTAGAGCAGAAAGGTTCTTTGGTAACACCAGATTCTTTACGTTTCGACTTCTCTCACTTCCAGAAGGTAACTCCAGAACAGATTCGTGAGGTAGAACACCTGGTTAATGCCAAGATACGTGAAAACGTTCCTCTCACCGAATACCGTAACCTCCCTATCGAAAAGGCTAAGGAACTGGGTGCCATCGCATTGTTCGGTGAAAAATATGGCGACGAAGTACGTGTAGTTCAGTTCGGTTCTTCTATAGAGTTCTGTGGTGGTACACACGTATCGGCTACAGGTAAGATTGGTATGGTGAAGATTATCTCCGAAAGTTCTGTTGCAGCTGGTGTACGTCGTATAGAAGCTGTTACAGGTGCTAAGGTAGAAGAAATGCTTGATACAGTTCAAGATACACTTGCCGACTTGAAAGCTCTGTTCAACAACGCTCCTGACCTGAAAGTAGCAATTACCAAATATATTGAAGAGAACACAGGCCTGAAGAAACAGGTTGAAGAGTTCATGAAAGAAAAAGAAGCTGCTGTCAAGTCAAAACTTATAGAAGGAGCAAGAGAAGTCAATGGTGTAAAAGTTATCAGCTCTGTACTTCCTCTTCCGGCAGATGCAGTCAAGAACATCGCATTCCAGCTTAAGGGACAGATTTCAGAAAATCTGTTTGTAGTAATAGGTAGCGTATACGAAAACAAACCATTGCTTACAGTTATCATGAGCGACGACCAGGTTAAGGCCGGTCTTAATGCCGGACAGCTTGTACGTGAAGCTGCCAAGTTGATTCAAGGTGGTGGAGGTGGTCAGCCTCACTTCGCAACTGCAGGCGGTAAGAATGCAGATGGAATCAACGCAGCAGTCGACAAGGTTATAGAACTTGCAGGCTTCTAATATCACTACAAAGAAATTATATTACAAAAAATATTTCTTAATCCATATCATAAAAAATCCTGTTCATGAAAAAATGAGCAGGATTTTTTTATGTCCGCACTTAAAATAAAATGCGGTCATGTTTTAATTAAAACACGGCCGTATTCTAACCAAAACTTGACCGCATTTTAAATAAACGCCGAAAGCTTTGGAAATACACATCAATTTTGTACTTTTGTGGTAAAAGCGTGAATAACGCGAAACAGTATTGTATATATATAAATTTTAACAAAAATAATCTGATATGGCTAAATTTAAAAGAATTCTTCTTAAGTTGAGCGGCGAAAGTCTCATGGGAGAAAAGAAATACGGTATAGACGAAAAACGTTTGGGCGAATACGCACAGCAGATCAAGGAAATCCACGACATGGGTATCCAGATAGGCATAGTAATAGGAGGCGGAAACATATTCCGTGGACTTAGCGGAGCCGGAAAAGGTTTCGACAGAGTGAAAGGCGACCAGATGGGTATGCTTGCAACCGTAATAAACAGCCTTGGATTAAGCTCGGCACTTGTAGCAGCCGGAGTAAAGGCACGTGTTCTCACAGCTATCCGCATGGAACCTATAGGTGAATTCTATACCAAATGGAAAGCTATAGAAGCAATGGAAAACGGCGAAGTAGTAATCATGTCGGCCGGAACAGGTAACCCATTCTTTACAACAGATACAGGTTCTTCACTGAGAGGTATCGAAATAGAAGCAGATGTAATGCTTAAGGGTACAAGAGTAGACGGTATCTATACAGCCGATCCGGAAAAAGATCCTACAGCGACAAAATTCGATGAAATTACATACGACGAAGTTCTTTCAAGAGGACTTAAGGTTATGGACCTTACAGCAACATGCATGTGTAAGGAAAACAACCTGCCTATAATAGTTTTCGATATGGATACTGTAGGCAACCTCAAAAAGGTAATGTCGGGCGAAAACATAGGAACACTGGTTCACAACTGATAATTCACGTATTCAAAAGAATCTGAATTTACTTTTCATACAACATACATATAACGGTGGGCAGAATAAGATATCAAATGCATGAATAGAGAAATACAAATCCTATTCCTACAGAACCATTATTCTGCCAACCGTTTTTTATATTCTGATAAAGCAGGAACTAATCATCAATCACAAACTTCCTCATCTCAGCATTCTTCATGTGAGGTATAGAACGCAGACTGTCGACACCTATTCCCGATATCTGCGCCTCTATGGAACGGTTAATCTGTCCATGAGCCACAACAAGCACACACCTGTCCCTGTAATTTGATTTAAGATATTCCACAAAACGTCCGGCCCTGTCGTACAGCATTTCACGAGTTTCCGCATCATCGGGCAAATTCTTGATATTTACAGAATTTATAAGAACACCTGTCCACTTTCCCCAATCTATTTCTCTAAGCAAAGTTGTCTTCTCCCACGGAAGTTCTCTATACTTCACAGCAACATCCATAGCAATATTCACAGTATCGACCACCCTCTGCAAGTCACTGCTCACAATACAGTTGATGTTCAGATTCTGAAGCTCCCCACCTAACATGCGAGCCTGTTCCCTACCCTCTTCGGTAAGTTTGCCGGGCAAGTGTCCCTGAAAAATATGCATTAAATTCTCTTCCGTCTGTCCGTGACGAACCAAATATACAGTAATCATAAATCAAGAAAAAATAAAATGATGCACAAAGATACGCAAAAGCAAACTAATAATATCTGTAAAACTATTGCAAAAGAGCAAAAAAACACATACTTTTGTTGACTTAAAATATTATCACATAATTGGATATTGAGAGAAATCAAAATAATTGCATAACTTAAAAACTAAAAAATAATGGCAGATTCAAAAACAATCATCAGCCAAGCTGAAGAGAAAATGGACATGGCAGTCATGTACCTCGACGACGCATTGGCACACATCCGCGCCGGAAAAGCAGACGTTCGTTTATTGGATGGTATCCGTGTAGACTCATACGGAAGTATGGTTCCTATCAACAACGTAGCAGCTGTTACAACTCCTGATGCAAGAAGCATTGCTATCAAGCCATGGGACAAAAGCATGTTCCGCGTTATTGAAAAAGCTATCATCGACTCAGAACTTGGCATCATGCCTGAAAACAACGGCGAAATTATCCGTATCGGTATACCTCCATTGACAGAGGAACGCCGTAAACAACTCTCAAAACAGTGTAAGGCTGAAGTTGAAACAGCTAAGGTTAGTATCCGTAACGCACGCCGTGATGCTATCGATGCACTTAAGAAAGCTGTAAAGGATGGTATGCCTGAAGATGAACAGAAGAACGGAGAAGCCAAACTTCAGAAAGTTCACGATAAATATATCAAGCAGATAGACGATATGTTCATCGCTAAGGATAAAGAAATCATGACTGTATAATATAATTACAGATACTGAAAGAAGAACCTGAATTTACATTTAATGCAGACAGAATGTAAATTCGGATTCTTCTTTTATTGTTTAAATATACAGCCTCAACAGGTATGGCTGAAAATACAATCAGAACATACAAAATTCATATTTTTAGGTATATTATATAATTACGTTTATTAAAACAATAGAAACTTGAACAAAGGATTAGTTATAAAAAATACAGGCAGCTGGTATCTCGTAAAAACAGACGAGGGACGCCTGGTGGAATGTAAAATCAAAGGCAATTTCCGCCTTAAAGGTATCAAAAGTACAAATCCTGTGGCTGTAGGCGACAGAGTAAAAATCGTTATCAATCAGGAAGGTACTGCATTTATAACTGAAATAGAAGACCGCAAGAACTATATAATCCGACGTTCTTCAAATCTCTCCAAACAGTCGCACATCATCGCATCCAACTTAGACCAGTGTATGCTTGTGGTGACAATAAACTATCCAGAAACTTCTACCATATTCATCGACCGTTTCTTAGCATCGGCCGAAGCTTACAGAGTACCGGTATGCCTTGTTTTCAACAAAACAGACAGGTATTCTGAAGAAGAAAACAGATATCTCGACGGAATTATCAATCTTTACACACACATAGGATATCCGTGTTTCAAGGTTTCTGCACTCAACAATACCGGAGTGGAGGAAATAAAGAAGGCATTGGAAGGAAAAGTTACTCTTTTCTCTGGACATTCGGGCGTGGGAAAATCTACACTGATTAATGCCATACTGCCGGAACAGAACCTTAAGACCGGCGAAATCTCTACGGCTCACAATAAAGGAATGCACACCACCACATTCTCAGAAATGTTTCCGGTTGACGGAGACGGATATATTATAGACACTCCGGGTATTAAAGGTTTCGGAACTTTCGATATGAAAGACGAAGAGGTGGGACATTACTTCAAAGAGATTTTTGAATTCTCGGCCAACTGCAAGTATGGCAACTGCACACACCGTCACGAACCCGGATGTGCTGTCAGAGAAGCCGTGGAGAAACATTATATAAGCGAATCAAGATATACATCTTATCTGAATATCCTTGAAGATAAGGAAGAAGGAAAGTACCGTTCTGCATTCTAAACTATAAATTAATACTTTACGAAATGAAAAAAAATACAATATTCACACTCATTTTAGCAGCACTTTGCAGCTTTGCTACAATTGGCAGTGCCGATGCCAAATCGAAAAAGAAAGAACCTACAGCCGAAGAGAAAGGTCTGTCTGTAATTAACATGACAAACGCAAAGGCCCAGATAGGCTTCCTTGCATGCGATGAACTTGAAGGAAGAGAAGCCGGACGTGTGGGAGGAAGAATTGCGGGCAACTATATCGTTTCTCTCCTTCAGCAGATGGGAATGCAACCATTATACGATGATTTCTTCCAGCCGTTCGAGGCCTACAGAGTAGAACGTCAGAAAAAGGGACGTCTTCAGGTGCACCCTGATTCTATAGCGATAATAAAGCAAGGAGTACACCAGAAGTATAATATGAGAAATATACTTGCCAAAATAGAAGGAAAAAACAAAGATGAGATAGTTGTAATAGGTGCACACTACGACCATCTTGGAGTTGACCCTATGCTCGACGGCGACAAGATATATAATGGAGCCGACGACAATGCTTCAGGAGTATCGGCCGTATTGCAGATTGCAAAGGCTTTCCTTGCCACCGGGCAACAGCCTGAGCGAACTGTCATCTTCGCATTCTGGGACGGAGAAGAAAAGGGTCTCTTAGGCTCACAGTCGTTTGCCCTCACTTTCCCGGATATGGACAAGGTAAAGGGATATCTGAACTTCGACATGATAGGTCGCAATAATAATGAGAGCAAACCAAAGCATGTAGTATATTTCTACACAGAAAGTACTCCTGTATTCGGTGAATGGCTGAAGAACGATGTAGAAAAATACAACCTTCAGCTGGAGCCCAACTACCGTCCGTGGGACAAGCCTGTGGGAGGAAGTGACAACGCAACATTCGCAAAGAGAAACATTCCTATAATGTGGTATCACACCGACGGACATCCCGACTATCACATGCCTGGTGATGAGGCACATAAAATCAACTGGGAGAAGGTAGTTGAAATAACAAAGGCATCATTCCTCGGAATGTGGAAAATGGCCAATGAAAAGTTCTGATAACACGGCAAAAAAACATTTATATAATTAATTATAATACACAATAAAACAATATATCGGATAAGGATTTAGTGCTACCGTATCATACAGCCATTATCTCCTTATCCGATATAAACTATTATAACAGATGGGATTATTTATTCGCAAAAGCATAGAACAACTACAATCGGAAGCTAACGAATCGGGGAATAAATCATTAAAAAGAGTACTTGGACCTGTCAGTCTGATAGCCTTAGGCGTAGGAGTGATAATAGGTGCCGGACTTTTTTCAATAACAGGTACAGTTGCATCTGAATATACCGGTCCTGCCATTACACTATCATTCATAATAGCAGCCATAGGTTGCTGTTTTGCCGGACTCTGTTATGCAGAATTCGCATCCATGATACCTGTTGCAGGCAGTGCATATACATATTCATACGCCACTATGGGCGAACTCATTGCCTGGATTATAGGCTGGGACCTGGTTCTGGAATACACAGTAGCGGCCACAACCGTAAGTATAAGCTGGAGCAGATATATGGTAGTATTCCTGCAAAGTATCGGCATAGAACTGCCACACGCATTTACCGCCTGCCCATGGGACGGAGGTATAATAAACATTCCGGCCATGCTAATAGTTGTGCTCATGAGTATAATACTGATGCGCGGAACTTCGGGCAGCTCTTTGTTCAACGGTTTAATTGTATTTCTTAAAATAGCTGTAATACTTGTATTTGTAGTTCTTGGATGGAAATTCATACAGACAGAAAACTACACCCCATACATTCCGGCCAACACAGGTCACCTCGGTGAGTTCGGTTTTTCAGGAATATTGAGAGGAGCAGCCATAGTATTCTTCGCATTTTTAGGTTTCGATGCCGTAAGTACAGCAGCACAGGAAACAAAGAATCCGAAACGCGACATGCCTATTGGTATACTGGTTTCACTTCTTGTATGTACAGTACTTTATATTCTGTTTGCCCACGTAATGACAGGTGTGGCCCACTACACCGATTTCAAGGGCCAGGTAGGTATAGCACCTGTTGCCGTAGCCATACAGAACATGGGCATAGCAGATGCATCTGGAATAATACAGCCGGCATATCCATGGATGAATAAAGCCATAATACTTGCCATACTTTTCGGCTACTGTTCAGTAATCATGGTAACACTGATGGGACAAAGCCGTGTATTCCTGAGTATGAGCCACGACGGTCTGCTTCCTAAATTCTTCTCCCAAATCAATGAGAAGACAAGAACACCGATGAAAAGCAACCTGCTGTTTATGGTAATAGTAAGCATCATGGCAGGGATTGTACCGGCTCAGGTGGCAGGAGAGATGACAAGTATTGGTACTCTTCTGGCCTTTACATTGGTATGTGCCGGTATTCTCATAGTAAGAAAGACCATGCCCGATGCACCAAGAGCATTCAAGACTCCTTTTGTTCCGGCAGTTCCTATTCTCGGCATACTTACATGCCTGTGCATGATGTGTTTCCTTCCGGCAGATACATGGATAAGACTTGTACTATGGATGCTTGTGGGACTCGATGTTTATGCACTTTACGGAATAAAGCACAGCAAGCTCGAACATGATGTAAAAGTCAGAAAAGGCGATATGGTACTGAATATAATGGGAATCACACTTGCGGTACTAAGTATAATAACCGGACTTTGGCATCAGCAGACCGTGGGCTGGGAATCGGACATGACACTGCTTTATATATCATTCTTTTTTGCCATTACACATTGTGCATATTACATGTTCAGAATGTGGAAACAGTCGCAACCGTAAAACAGGGAATAATTAATGACTAACCAGGCATTCGGCACATTTTTATACAAAAAAACATTAAAATAAGTTATAATATAGAGTATAGCCCAGAAAATAAGAAATTTATACTACCTCTTATTTGAAAAAAAGTAGTTATTTTACAACGAATTATGCAAACTATAATTCAAGGTTATAAAATAACTACTTTTTTTACGATTAAAGAACAACAGATGAAAAAAGAATTATTAATGCTCGCTATACACGCTTCGTTGGAAGCGGGTGCAAAGATTATGAGCGTATATACAGACCCTGATTCCGATTTTGAAATAGAAAAAAAGGCTGACAATTCCCCTCTTACAATTGCCGACCGCAAATCTCATGAAGTCATATCGGAAATTCTTAGCACAACCGGCATTCCTGTTCTAAGCGAAGAAGGCAAAAAGTTGCCGTACGAAACAAGAAAAAGCTGGAATGAACTATGGATTGTAGATCCTCTCGACGGGACTAAAGAGTTTATAAAGAAAAACGGTGAATTTACCGTAAATATAGCATTCGTAAAGAACGGTGTACCTATGTCGGGAGTAATCTATATACCTGTAAAAAAAGAATTATATATTGGCGACAGTGAATACGGAGCATACAAGATTTCTGATATCACAGAAATATCAGCAGAAGAAACATTCGACTCCCTCGTTTCACATGCAGAAGCCCTTCCTCTAAAGAAAAACAATGATGAAAACGGCATACAGGAAAAACAAAACATTGTTATAGTAGCTTCACGTTCTCATCTTTCAGCTGAAACAGAAGAGTTTATAAACAAGATGAAGTCTGTTTACAAGTCGGTTGAGACCGTTTCAAAAGGCAGTTCGCTGAAATTGTGTCTCATAGCAGAAGGCAATGCCGACATATATCCTCGTTTTGCTCCAACAATGGAATGGGACACCGCTGCCGGACATGCAATAATAAAGGCCGCCGGCAAAGACGTATATCACACAGATGAGATAACACCACTTAAATATAATAAGGAAGATTTACTAAATCCTTGGTTTATTGCAAAATAAAAACAGAAAATGACTTTTGAAATTATAATAGTACTCATTTCTCTTATAGGAATGCTTGCTGCACTTATAGCCGACAAGATGAGACCGGGAATGATTCTTTTTTCCGTTCTTGTCATTTTTCTGTGTGCCGGTATCCTTTCGCCAAAGGAAATGCTTGAAGGATTCAGCAACAAAGGAATGATTACCGTAGCCATGCTGTTTTTAGTGAGTGAAGGAATCCGTCAGAGTGGAGCTCTAACCAAACTAATCAAGAAGTTACTGCCTGTAGACAACACCAATGTTATAAAGTCACAAGTCAGAATGTTGCCAAGTATCGCATTCATTTCTGCTTTTCTTAACAATACTCCGGTGGTAGTTATATTTGCACCCATCATAAAGAGATGGGCAAATTATGTAAAGCTGCCAGCCACGTATTTTCTGATACCGCTTTCGTATGTTACTATTTTAGGAGGTATGTGTACTCTTATTGGAACATCTACCAACCTGGTGGTTCACAGTATGATTCAGGAAGCAGGAATGCAGGGATTCTCCATGTTCGAGCTCGGCAAGGTAGGAATTTTCATAGCTTTGGCAGGCATATTATATCTGTTTGCCTTCTCTACAAGACTTCTGCCCTCCGAAAGAAAAGAACTGATACCAAGTGAAGACGATTCTTCACTTCACACTGTAGAAGCCATAATAGGTCCTCGATTTCCTGGTATCAACAAACGCATATCCGACTTTGACTTCAAAAGACACTACGGTGCCGAAATTAAAGAATTGAAGCGTGGTGGTAATACGTATACCAACCTGTCAAAACTGCGTTTCAGGGAAAATGATACATTGGTTATCATGGCAGATGACAGCTTTATAAAGACATGGGGTGAATCTTCGGTATTTATAATGCTGGCCAACGGTAAAGAACAGGAGCCGGCCGGAAAGAAAAAAAGATGGCTTGCACTTACACTGCTGGTTATGATGATTATCGGTGCAACTGTAGGCGAACTGCCTGCCGTTCAGGAGGCTTTTCCTGAGGGTATTAAGCTTGATATGTTTTTCTTCGTGTCAATTACCACTGTAATAATGGCATGGACAAAGATTTTTCCGCCGCGGAAGTATACCAAATACATCTCATGGGATGTTCTTATTACCATAGCATGTGCCTTCGGTATAAGCAAGGCTATGGCTAATTCGGGTGTGTCCGATTTAATTGCATCACATATTATAGGATTAAGTAAAAGCTACGGACCATATGTTCTGCTTGCTGTTATGTTTATTATAACAAATATTTTCACCGAACTTATAACAAACAATGCGGCAGCAGCACTATCCTTCCCTATTGCGTTGTCAATATCAAATCAGTTGGGAGTAAGTCCGATGCCATTTTTCGTTATAATATGCATGGCGGCATCGGCAAGTTTTTCCACTCCTATAGGATACCAGACCAACCTTATAGTGCAAGGTATAGGAAATTATAAGTTTACAGACTTTGTACGCATCGGTCTGCCTCTGAATATCATAACATTTCTTATATCTGTATTGCTTATACCACAGATATGGCCGTTCTGAAATCATACCAATGTTTTTATATTCAAGTATTATCAAGTATTAAACAATAATACAAGAACTAAAGAAATTAACAAGGACAAAAAGAAACAAATAAAATATGGAAAATCCTAATAATATCTATCCTATATTCGACAGAATGCTGACAAGAGCCGACAAGGAAGAACTGCTCAAGCAGCATAGTGTAATGATATGGTTTACCGGACTTAGCGGTTCTGGAAAAAGTACCATTGCCATAGCATTGGAACGAGAGTTGCAAAAGCGCGGACTGTTATGCCGTATACTCGATGGCGACAATATAAGAAGCGGAATAAACAACAACTTAGGATTCTCGGAAGAGGATAGAATAGAAAATATTCGCCGTATTGCGGAAATAGGAAAACTGTTTGTAGATACAGGAATTATAACAATAGCGGCGTTCATCAGCCCGAATAATGATCTTAGAGAAATGGCAGCCAACATAATTGGCAAAGATAACTTTCTTGAAATCTTTATAAGTACCCCTCTCGAAGAATGTGAGAGAAGGGATGTAAAAGGGTTGTATGCCAAGGCAAGACGAGGTGAAATTAAAAACTTCACAGGAATTTCGGCACCTTTTGAGGCTCCGGAAAACCCTGCCTTGTCGCTTGATACATCTGTACTTTCTGTCGAAGAATCGGTCAACAGACTGCTGGAACTGATCCTACCAAAGGTTTCTAAATAATTATAATAAACAGGCCGGCAAACATCAGGCAAGGAAACCAGCAAGTACAGTACAAATATGTTGAATAATATATAGTAAACCCATATAAAATTATGAACGAAGAATATAAACTCAGCCACCTTAAAGAACTCGAAGCAGAGTCAATACACATTATACGTGAAGTGGCTGCCGAATTCGAAAACCCTGTAATGCTTTACAGTATTGGAAAAGATTCGTCTGTTATGGTGCGTCTGGCAGAAAAAGCTTTTGCACCGGGAAAGGTTCCTTTTCCTCTTATGCATATAGACTCTAAATGGAAATTCAAGGAAATGATCCAGTTTAGAGATGAGTATGCAAAAAAATATGGCTGGAACCTTATAGTAGAAAGTAATATGGAAGCCTTTAAGGCAGGTGTAGGACCGTTTACTCATGGCAGCAAGGTTCATACCGACCTGATGAAGACTCAGGCTTTGCTTGCAGCACTCGACAAATATAAATTTGACGCTGCCTTTGGTGGAGCAAGAAGAGACGAAGAGAAATCCCGCGCAAAAGAACGTATATTCTCTTTCAGAAATGAATTCCATCAGTGGGACCCTAAAAACCAGAGACCGGAACTGTGGGACATATATAATGCCAGAATAAGAAAAGGGGAAAGTATCAGAGTGTTCCCTTTGAGCAACTGGACCGAACTGGATATATGGCAATATATACGACTTGAGAACATTCCTATTGTCCCATTGTATTTTGCAAAAGAAAGACCGGTTATCAATATCGACGGACAACTTATCATGCCAGACGACGACCGTCTGCCTGAACAGTATAAGGACAAGATAGAAATGCGTAAAATACGTTTCCGTACTCTCGGATGCTGGCCTCTTACAGGAGCCATAGAAAGCGAAGCCGATACAATAGAAAAAATTGTGGAAGAAATGATGACAACAACAAAAAGTGAACGTACCACACGTGTCATCGATTTCGACCAGGAAGCAAGTATGGAACAGAAAAAACGCGAAGGTTATTTCTAAAGAAGCTGTCTTTAAATCTTACTTATACAGCTTCAATATTTCATTAATTATTTTCAGGAAAAATGGAAACTATAGATAAAAACAAATCTGGAAACCCTATGGAAGGCGAAGCCCGCGGTTCCATGTCGATTGAGGAGTTTCTTAAAAAGGATGAGCAGAAGGACTTGCTGAGATTCCTTACTGCAGGCTCTGTTGATGACGGTAAATCTACACTTATCGGACGCCTTCTGTTCGACAGCAAAAAACTTTATGAAGACCAGCTTGACGCACTTGAACGCGACAGCAAACGTGTGGGTAACGCAGGCGAACATATTGATTATGCACTATTGCTTGATGGTCTTAAGGCCGAACGTGAACAAGGAATAACTATTGATGTAGCATACAGATATTTTTCAACCAACAACCGTAAATTCATTATTGCCGATACCCCGGGACACGAACAGTATACAAGAAACATGATTACAGGCGGTTCTACAGCCAACCTCGCAATTATTCTTGTTGACGCACGTACAGGAGTTATCACCCAAACAAAGAGACACTCATATCTTGTTTCTCTTTTGGGAATAAAGCATGTGGTTCTGGCTGTAAATAAAATGGACCTTGTGGACTACTCAAAAGATGTATTCGACAAGATTGTAGCCGACTATAAAGCTTTTGTTGAACCACTCAACATACCAGACATCAAGTGTATTCCTTTATCTGCGCTCGAAGGTGATAATGTAGTAGAAAAATCAGACCGTACACCATGGTACGAAGGAACTTCACTATTGGAGTATCTCGAAACAGTACATATAGGCAACGACCATAATCTGTCTGATTTCAGATATCCTGTGCAGTATGTTCTTCGTCCTAACCTTGATTTCCGCGGTTTCTGCGGTAAAGTTTCATCGGGTGTGGTACACAAAGGAGACGAAGTAATGGCACTTCCTTCTGGAAAGAAATCCAGAATAAAGAGTATTGTAACTTACGAAGGAGAAATAGACTATGCCTTCCCTCCTATGTCTGTTACTCTTACACTTGAAGATGAAATTGATGTATCGAGAGGAGAAATGCTTGTTCATCCTGATAACTTGCCTATGGTGGGACGTAACTTCGAAGCTATGCTTGTGTGGATGGATGAAGAAAAGATGGACATGGAAAAATCTTTCTTCCTCAAGCATACTACCAATACCAGCCGTACACGTATCGACCGTATAGAATACAAGGTGGATATAAATACGATGGAACACTTGAGCGTAGAGAACGGACGTCTTTCGAAAGATGATATACCAATGCAACTTAACCAGATAGCGAAAGTTGTACTAACATCATCCAAGGAATTGTTCTTCGACTCTTATTCAAGAAACAAGGCTACCGGTGCATTCATTCTAATCGACCCTATCACCAACAATACAAGTGCTGTTGGTATGATTATCAACCAGATAGAAGATAAGGATATGCATAATACAATGGCTCTTCCGGTTCTTGACCTGCCGAAATTGGGTATTGAGCCTCAGCACTATGAGGCAATAGAAAAGGCTGTGAAGGAACTTGCACGTCAGGGACTTGCCATAGAAATAAAAAAATAGAGAACATTAATACTACAGAACAATAGATTAAGATGGGATTACTTGAATTCAGCAAACTCCCTGTAAATCCTTTGGTGGGAGCCGACTGGAAAACTTTCAACCAAATTACAGAAGGGAGAGTTATTGATAATAAATACAAAGGCAAATACCGGCTCACAAAGTCGGTATGCCGCCTGTTGTCTGCTCTGAAGCCACTTCAGGACAGCCGATATGAAAAATTGTTGGCCAACAAGCCTTTAGAACACGATCCTGTGTTTATTCTTGGACATTGGCGCAGCGGAACTACATTCATGCATAATGTCTTTTCATGCGACAGTCATTTTGGTTATAATACAACGTACCAGACTGTATTTCCTCATCTCATGATGTGGGGACAGCCTTTCTTCAAGAAAAATATGAGTTGGCTTATGCCCGACAAACGCCCTACCGATAATATGGAACTGGCAGTAGACTTACCTCAAGAGGAAGAATTTGCTCTTGCAAATATGATGCCCTATACATATTACAACTTCTGGTTCTTGCCAAAACATATGCAGGAATATGCCGACAAGTATCTCCTCTTTAATGATATTACAGAAGAAGAGTTGAAGGTTTTTGAAGAGACATTTACAAAACTGATAAAGATATCTCTATGGAATACCAAAGGAACTCAGTTCCTAAGCAAAAACCCGCCACATACCGGACGAGTAAAGGAACTGGTCAAGATGTTCCCTAATGCCAAGTTCATATATCTGATGAGAAATCCGTATACAGTATTTGAATCTACAAGAAGTTTCTTTACTAATACTATACAGCCTCTCATGCTGCAGGAGATAAGCAATGAACAGCTTCAGGAAAATATATTGTCGGTATATGCCAAGCTTTATCATAAATACGAAGAAGACAAGAAGTTTATACCGGAAGGAAATCTCGTGGAAGTTAAATTTGAAGACTATGAACAGAATGCCTTCGATATGACACAGGAAATCTATAAGAAATTGTCTATCCCGGGATTTGATGAAGCACGTTCTGCAATAGAAGCTTATGTAAACAAGAAGAAAGGATACAAAAAGAATAAATACCAATACAAACCTGAAACAGTGGAACTGGTGGAAAAACATTGGGATTTTGCACTCAACCAATGGGGATACAAATTATAATATGATGATATGATATAAAAAGAAAGAGGGGCTTTACGAGTTCCTCTTTCTTTTTATATCATTTAAACTATTTCAGTGTATTATACTAATGTATCTCATTATATTATCTCATCCGGGAAAGGAATCAGCTTGCCATCCGATTTTAAAGAAGGTCTTTGTGCGTCCCTTGCTCTAAGATAATCCGACAATTCACCGGCAAGTTCCTTAACCTTTTCAGGCATAGACTGCGCTATATCATTTTGTTCTGATATATCATTCTTGATATTATACAATCTCAATTTTTGAGTTTCCCAAGTATAAATAAGATGATAATCTCCCTTAAGTATAGAAGAATATGCTCCATAACCCTCTTCCTTGTTTTGAGTTTCACCCCATAAATTAGGGAAATGCCATACTATAGCCTTGTTAGCATCAACCACCTTTCCACTCTTAATTGATTTTACAAAACTCTTTCCATCTATTTCCTGAATAGTCTTATATTTCTTTACTCCAGCCATCTCCAATATTGTAGGGAAGAAATCCTCGATTATGACTTTCTGACAACATTCTGTAGCAGGTTTTGTAACACCAGGCCAGTAAACCATCATAGGCTCCCTTACTCCACCCATAAAGGCAGATCCCTTACCGGCACGAGCCGGATAATTCTGGTCACGGTTTTCTACACCCTGACGTACATTATTAAGTCCCTGTCCTCCATTATCAGACATAAACAACAATATTGTATTTTTGGCCACTTCCGGATTCTGTTCCAAATAATCCATAATATCACCGAGACTCTTGTCCATACCTTCTACAAGGGCTGCATATCTGGCTTCATTCTCACCAATTGCAGCTTTAAGCTGTTCATCATACTTACCTCGGTAATTTCCACTGAAACGCTTGTCTTCATCGTATGGAGTATGAACGGCATAATGCGACATATAAAGATAGAAAGGTTTCTTCATTTCTACAGACTTCTTCATTTCGCTGATAGCCTCTATTGTGAGAGCCTCAGTGATGAAAATATCCTGTCCGTAATATTTCTCAAGTCCCTGGACTGCAAATCTTGAACCTTCACCGAAGTTTTTTGTTCCAAGATAGCTTCCCGGAGCACCATTTGGACCTCCGGCAATATTTACATCAAAACCCATAGTCGACGGATCGGCACCCGGGGTAGTACGCGCACCGAAGTGAGCCTTTCCACAATGTATAGTCCTGTACCCGTTGTCCTTTAAAATTTGTGGCAATGAAGTGATAGGAGTAGAATTATTTATTTTACCGGCAGCACTCTCTGGCTGGATACCATTGAAATTCCATTCGGGTAAATCTATTACATCACTCTTTTCATCAGTTTTCTGGTTCAGTTCCAGTGTCCAGTTTGTTACTCGGTGTCTTGAAGCATTCATACCCGACATAAGGCTGCATCTGGTAGGTGAAGATATGGCACATGAATATGCCTGAGTAAATTTCACACCCAATTTAGCCATTCTCTCCATATTAGGAGTTACAAAACGCTTGTTAAGAGGAGTTTGTTCGTTGTTGTGAAAAGGAACAGATGTATCCTGCCATCCCATATCGTCTACCAGGAACATAATGATATTAGGCTGTGATTTTTGAGCCATTGCAGCAGCCGCAGACAACATGCTGCATGCCATAAAAGAAGTAAGGTGTTTTTGCATGATGATTTGTATTTAAACTTCAATATATAACAAAAGTAATTTTATTATTTAATACAATAACATAAAAGCTATTAATTAACATATTTAAAATCTTTTTTTAATTGTATTTAGAGATGTAGAACAATCAAAAACAATCAGAAATATCCAAGCATTTATGGGAGTAAAATAAACGCACAAGCATCTTTTGTCTAAATACCCATCTGTCAAAATAGTTTTATTAGGCTTCCATCATAATTGGTAACAAGAACCTTTGTGGAGATAAAACTTGTTCGTTGTCTGACAAGGTATCGGTTCACTATTTTTTTAATTTCTCCCTATAAGTTGAGTTCATTTTTTTCTTTTTGGTATCCCCACGCAAGTCCTCGCTTTGTTGTGCGCATTCTACTACAATCCCTAACGCAATTAAGTGCAAATGCACGGAAACCATGGCAAGTTACCCCCACTAGAAGCTTTTTCTATTTATAGTTTCTGTGCTATATAGAAACCGTAACTATAATAATCCTTATACTTCTTGTAGAAGTCTACTTCCTGTATATCTCTTTCAACAATAGTTCTGGCTATTTCATTGTTGCCGAATTTCTCTATAAAGTCCTTATGACTGTCTAAGAGAGGAGTGTAATAATTGTCAAGCCAGCAGTCATCAGGAAGAATAAAATGTCCTAGAACCTTATATCCGGCTTCTTCCAAAATTTTGATTTTTCCTGCTATTGTATCCATTTCTGTATATTCTCCATTCCAGAAGTCTTCCGGCTCTTTCGGGCGACAGTTTGTTATCCATGACAATTCAGATACAGCAAGTATTCCTCCAGGTTTGAGAAAATCCTTCCAATAGTTGATACCGTTCTTGAATCCGATATTGTAAACAGCTCCTTCCGACCAGATAATATCAAACTCTTCCTTTTCAAAAGGCAGATTGTCCATAGATGCAGGCAGTGTCTCAATATGTGCCGTTACATTTTCATTCTTGCTGTCCTCTCTCAGTTTTTCAAGAAACTCCTCAAACAAATCCACTGCAATAATATTACCTTTCATTTTCTTTGCCAAAGAGATAGTCTGCCCACCTGTACCACAACCTATGTCTGCTATCTTGTAAGCCCTTTTCATATCTATCTTAGCCAATGTAATTGCAAGATTTGTTGCTTCTTCACTACCTGGTCCCTGTCGCTTGTTGTTGCGATGCAAATGCATCATCAATTCCATTTCGTCCATATTTATGTTTTTATTTTGTTGTAGTATAACACATTATCGATGTAGCTTTAAAATCTGTATTTACTTTTATTTTTCCGAATGTTTTCTGTTCATCACGTACCCGGCAAAGTTCCCGGTGTGCCTTTTCCTTGTACTCCTGAAGAACTTTGATTTCGTTACGCAATCGGTCGTTTTCTTCCTGAAGAACCTGGAGCTCTTTAGCCTGTTCTTCAGACTTCATTTCAGCACGTACCTTTTCTTCTGTTGCTTGAACTATAAGTTCCGGAACCGGGGGCTTCAGGAACCGCACCAGGAACAAGGCCGTGAATAGAGCCAACAACAGGGAAACAGTATTTCCCAAGTTCCGGAAATCGACCTGGCACCGCAGCGGAAGAAGCAGCTGGAGGAAGAACTCGACCAGACCAGGAAAAGAAGCCGGGATTTTGGAACAGGGATGTGATTTTACATATATATGCTGCGTGAAGGATGTTTTCCCCTGAATTTCTGATACAGGGGAATTATGTTCCAAAGTTTATTAGATATCAAATTGAATAAGCTCAATGGGTACGCCATTGTGTTCTATCATTGCGACAAATATACCTTCTGCAGGTGAGTTTATCGGTGTTAGTACAGTTAGCCCTCTTTCCTTTATTTCCTTTTCTATATCTTTTACCTCAAATGCAATATGAGGTACTTTCTTTATTAGCGGGTGCATGGGACAATCTTCCTCAAAACGCATCCATTCTATACCAAAAGGACTGGTCGGGAAACCGGATACATAAAATTTCAAATGAGGTATGTACACTTCACCCTCTTTCTTTTCTGCCGTTGGTATTCCTGTATGGTGATATATCCATCCCCACTTTATACAGTCTGCTAGTTCATGTTCTTTTCTCATCTTTCTTTAATTTATTTTACTCACCTCCTTTACAAATTCCTTTGCAGGCTTAAAAGCCGGGATATTGTGTGCCGGTATTATGATAGTTGTGTTCTGGCTTATATTACGTGCGGTTTTCTCTGCTCTGTGCTTCAGGATAAAACTTCCGAAACCTCTCAGATATACCGGTTCATCTTTTTCCAAAGAGTTCTTTATCTCTTCCATCAGGCTTTCCACGATTGCCATCACATCCTTTTTGTTGATACCTGTTTCCAATACAATGGTATTTACGATTTCTGCTTTAGTCATTTCTTATATTTTTATTATGCTGTTTTATACTTTATATTCACTGTTACTTATTACTGTATAAATATCTTTTATGGCATTCAGAAAATATGGGAATCTGGTACCCCATTGATTATTTACCGCTATTTGTGTTCCATCTGATAAAGTTATTATTTCTCCAGCATCGAGGAAATATCTTTTCTTTATATCCTCTGATTTCTTTATCATTTGCTGTACTTCCTCATATCTCTTGATAACACCTCTGCTTCTACTATGAATTTCCGGATAGAATACCTTTTCCATTTCATTAAATGTTATTCCCGGATGTTTCTGGATATAGTCCTTTATAATCTCCAGTACAAACTTTCTTTTGTTATAGTATTTTGCTCCACCATCAAAGGAGAATCGGGTCGTATCTCTTGTTTGTGAACTGTTACTTTCAGGTATATGTTCATTTATTACAGATACCGGGTTTTGAATAGCTTGTTGAGTTTTTATTTCACTCGTTCTGCTATTTACCTGTATATCTATTTTTGTGAGTTCTTTATCTATTCTTTCTTCGGTGAAACCTTCTGATAGCAGCATATTTTTTATCAGTTCTTTCACATTTTCTTCTGCTTCCTGCATAAAATCACTCACTCTTTCTTTAAGCCTGGTGTATTCCTGTTTCCTTTTTAGTGCCTCCTTACAATAGTTTTCTATCTTTTCAGAACTACATTGCTCGTATGCGAACAGATCACAGAATACCTCTCCGTTATTATCTGTATCTTTTATGTTTACAGTCATTACGGGTACAGGGTTTGCTATTGGATTTTCTTTGTTGTCCTGAGCATCATAATATAACTGTATTTTCTCTCCAATATACAATCCAAAGTTCAGACGGAGCTGTCTCATATATGAAAACAGTTGCAGTTCCTGTCTTTCACTCTTTATGTTGTCCGGTCTCTTTATCTCTACTGCTATTACAGGTACGATATTGCCGTTCTCATTTTCTTTCTGCAATACTATATCAGGTCTGATGAAATTATTACTTCCTATAGGTATGGTCACTTGTGACTGCAAAGTGCTGTTTGTCTTTCTCCAGCCGAGTATCTTAAAGCAATTCTCTATTTCTCTTTGGTAGGTTGATTCCATTACTCCATTGTTGATGCAGTAACTAAGTATATCGTATATTTCAAGCCAATTATCTTTCATATTTATTATTCTTCTTTCTGTATCATCTTCAAAGGTAGCTATTTATCATCTATTACTTATCAAAAATATTAGAAATTCTTGATTATCTGTTATGGCGTTCCCTTTCAGGTCGGGTTTTCCACTGCAAGTCCTCGCTTTGCTGTGGGCTTTTCTCTGCAATCCCTAACACGGTTCTTCCCTACCCATCTAAAATATGTTTCGTTCTGTACAGAAACCATTACGACCACAGGTGCTGCATGATTACGACACAGATCGGCTACGCTGAATTATGCCGTATCATGATGAAATCAGATGTGTATATCTGTACCGGATTACAATACTAAAAAATAGTATATACTATAAAATACTAATAATAGTATATATTGATATCATGATTTGGGTGACGTAATGATAAAGTCTGAATATAATATCAAACAAAAAGTAATACCTTTGTAATGTTTATGAGATAAAACTAAATTAATACACCACTGAGTCAATAATCAATAAAAGCATAAATCTTCAACTTTTAGAATATGCCATTAAATATTATGACCACATTCCTAACTTATCGCTTATAAAACATTGATTAATAACTTGTAGTGTACTAAATAAGTTGACACAAATTATTTAGTAACATGCGTGAATATAAAAAGTATTCAAAAGAAGAATGTTTATCTTATTTGGAGGAATATTTGTCCTCTTCGTTCACGAAAAGGCAATTTGAACGAGAAAAAG
>JAXEBI010000095.1:0-2393 GCA_034094155.1 Phocaeicola sp. | reverse complement strand
GATGGATTTGTTTCTGAAAAGCCGCAGAAGCTACAAAAACATATCTCTGCATAAATCATATTTTTCCGATAGTAAACGTATAAATATGCTAAATATCTTTAACCATATTCAGTTTTCTTATTATAGCTCATGATATTATATTTTAAAGTTATTACTCTGAAAATACTTTTAATGCTTTTTCGGATAAGTTTTTATAATTACTTGTTTATATTTATGTGTAAATAACTTACAACTATTACTTATTTTACAAGTTGCTTATTTCTCTACACCAAATTTGAATATACATTCGCTTTGGTATTTCTGTCCCGGTTCAAGAATTACAGAAGGCCATTGAGGTTTGTTAGGACTATCTGGATAGTGTTGAGTTTCAAGGCAGACAGATGCTCTTTGTGGATATGCAACTCCATTTTTACCTTTTACCTCGCCAGTCAGGAAGTTGCCTGTATAAACCTGAATACCCGGCTCGTTAGTGTAAACTTCTACATAAATTCCGCTTGTAGGGCTTAGGAGTTTTGCTGCAGGTTTTCTAATATCACCTTTAGTAGTCAATACCCAGTTATGATCAAAGCCGTTTCCGAATTTAACCTGTTCGTTTTCGAAGTTGGTAACATCGGGTGCTATCGATTTTGGAGTATTGAAATCGAATGGAGTATCTTTCACAGCCATCATTTCGCCTGTGGTCATGAAAGTGCTGTCTACCGGAGTAATACTATCGGCTGCTACATACAGAATATGGTCTGTAGCAGGTTTAGACATGTCACCGCTCAGATTAAAATAAGAGTGGTTGGTCATGTTTATAACAGTTTTCTTATCGGTTGTAGCGTTGTATTTGATGTCGATGGCATTGTCTTCTGTAAGAGTGTATGTAACATTTGCTGTAACATTACCAGGGAAGTTGTTGTCACTGTCGGCAGATTTCATAGTAAGAACAATTGTACTGTCATTAGTCTGGTTGGCTTCATACACCTGATACTGCCATCCGGTAGGACCCCCGTGAAGGCAATGTCCGAAATTATTTTTAGGCAACTGTATTTCTTGTCCGTCTATAGTTATTTTACCCTGATTAATACGGTTGGCATAACGTCCTATGCTTGCTCCGAAATCACTCGGTATATTCTGATAGTCTTTGATATTGTCGAATCCTAAAACCACGTCAGTCATTTTTCCGTTTTTGTCGGGAACCATGATTGAAACAATTCTTCCACCGAAGTTTGTTACACATACCTCCATGCCATTACTGTTGGTAAGAGTGTAAAGTTTCACATTCTTTGTACTATCTACTGTGGTCTCAAAATTTACAGGATTAAGTCCCGAAAGAGTAGTCTGATCTATCTGTTTTTCCTGTGAGGCACATCCGCTTAGCAGAATAATTGCTGCCCCCATGCTCAAAAACGACTTTTTCATGTTTCTCATTATATATTTATAGGATGTTTTTTTTATTACAGTGTAAAAGTAACACTTATTTTGTTTCGTTGTTCATAATAATATATGTTTTACAACATTAAAAGTGTTTTTGTTACACTTTTAATATTGTTTAACCCTGAAAACTATGCTATTATAGCATTTATTATGTGTAATTACAGATATTTCTCTATTTAAAATCTTGCAAAGAAAACATATATTTCATACTTTTACATAATAGAATAATATAGGCAGTATTACATTAAATCTATATGATTATGAAGCAAATTATTAATTATTTATGGCCTGTGTTTTTGTGTCTGGCTTTAGGGTATATTGCCAGTATTTTTCAGGCAGAGTCGATGAGTGTATGGTATCCATTTCTTGTTAAGTCGTCGTTAACTCCTCCAGGTATTGTCTTTCCTGTTGTATGGTCTGTTCTTTATATTCTGATGGGTATTTCTATGGGAAGAATTTTGAATGCAGGATATTATAAAGGCGGCTTAATATGGACGTCTCAGTTAATTTTTAATTTTTTATGGAGTATACTGTTCTTTACTTGCCGTATGCCGCTATTGGGATTTATTGATATAATAATACTCGATGCTTTGACTGTATTATATATTATAAATGTATATAATAAGGATAGGGTTGCCTCTTTATTGTTTATACCATATATAGTATGGCTTCTGCTTGCAACATATCTTAATTTATATATAATGTTATATAACTAAAAAACAGAAGTTTAGTAAGGCTATCCACATTTTTTTAAAATACCGCCGTATTTTGTATAAAATGTCTCGTCATTTTACTTAGTTTGACGAGACATTTTTTTATTCTGTGTAAACGGTCTGAGGTGTACTGAATTTAGTTGACAGGTTAATAATTAAAATCATATATAGGTTTACACCTTTTACATGTTAAGACCATATAAGGTTGTCACAATTGCAAAGTTACACCTAAAAAGGTTTATACCAAATTTTATTTTAAAA
>JAXEBI010000094.1:0-31377 GCA_034094155.1 Phocaeicola sp. | reverse complement strand
TTTCTAAGATTGAAGCTATTACAAGCCAGATGGAAGATTCTTCTATCACATTGCTTGATATGATCATGAAGTACAACTTGAAATACAAAAAATAATTAAAACAATGGCTAAATTATCATACAAAGTATCTTACTATGTATTTTATGTCTGTATAGCTCTTATTTTGGTTGTACTTGGCATGTTTTACGGAGTAGGATATACAAATCCGGTAGGTGAATACAACGAACCTGCTCATACTGAAACTTTGATTTTCTTAATGTACGGTATGTTTGCAGTTGCTGTAATAATCACCTTGTTAGGCGGCTTGGCGAAATTTGCCGGCTCATTGAAAGACAATCCAGCAAATGCTATCAAGTCTTTGCTTGGTCTAATCCTTTTGGTTGTGTTATTGGTAGTAACATATAACATTGCATCTGTAGAACCTATGGCTTTGGCTGACGGTACTACTTATTCAGATGTTACTTGGTTGAAAATTACAGATATGATGATTTATTCATCTTACGTATTGTTCGGCTTGGCTGCTATCGGTACATTGATCAACCTTACTGGAATTCTGAAAAAATAATATCATATTGAAGTTTAATAATTAAGAGTAAGTAAAATGGCAAGAAAGAAAAGAGGAGTGCCTGGAATTAACTCAAGTTCTACGGCCGATATTGCCTTCATGTTGCTTATCTTCTTCCTTGTTACAACATCAATGGATACTGACCGTGGTTTGGCAAGACGTTTGCCACCTCCACCTGAAAATGATCAGCAGAAAGATGATATTATTATTAAGGAAAGAAACATTCTTCAGGTTAAGCTCAACAAGGATGACCAGTTGATGGTTAACGGTGAAGTAGGTTTTGATATTAGGCAACTAAGAGCTAAGGCAAAAGAATTCATTGCCAATCCAAATGACGACGAAAGTATGCCAGAAAAGCATAAAAAAACTCTTCCGTTCTTTGGTGACGTAATGATTACTGAAAAGCATGTAATTTCTGTACAGAACGACGTTGGTACAAGCTATGATGCTTATATTCAGGTTCAGAACGAATTGGTAGCTGCATATAACGAATTGCGTAATGAATTGGCTCAGTCTCAATTCGGCAAATCATTTGCAGAATGTTCTGAAGAAGAAAAAGAAGCTATCATTGACTATTATCCACAGAAGATATCTGAAGCAGAACCTAAAAAATATGGAGGAAAATAATAATGGGAAAATTTAATAAGAATGGTAAGAAGGGAATGCCTGAATTGAATACTTCTTCTTTGCCTGACCTTATCTTTACCATGTTGTTCTTCTTCATGATTGTAACAACTATGCGTGAAGTTACTTTGAAGGTTCAGTTTAAGGTTCCTCAGGCTACAGAATTGGAAAAACTGGAAAAGAAGTCTTTGGTTTCTTTCATTTACATTGGTAAACCAATGCCTGAGTTCCAGAAAAAGATGGGTACTACAGACCGTATTCAGTTGAATGATAAATTTGCTGAATCTGCTGAAGTTCAGGACTACATCTATCAGGAACGTGAAAATATGAAAGAAGAAGACAAGCCTTTTATGACTGTATCTTTGAAAGTTGATGCTCAGACAAAGATGGGTATCGTACAGGAAGTAAAACAGGCACTTCGCCAGGCATATGCATTGAAGATTAACTATTCTGCTAACTTACGTCAGTAATAGTAAATTCATAAAACAAAAAAAGAGTTACCCATTTGGGTAACTCTTTTTTTGTTTTCATTCCTTCACACCTTTACATTTTCATTATATGATAAAGTGAAGATTATTTTATTAAGTAATAATTACAAAAACAAGTTGCGTTAATTTTGCTTAATCAGTAGTCGTACTATTATAATGGTATAGGTGTACGACTTAAGTGACACAAGCGTTCGACTTAGGTGATACAAGCGTTCGACTTATGTAATACAAGCGTACGACTTATGTAATACAAGCGTACGACATAAGTGGAGCAGTATTAAGTCAAAGAAAATATCTAAAATTGCCCGGTTATTTTTCAGATATTTCTACATTATATTCATATACATTTAAATATATATCTTTTACTATTGAATTGAATTCATTGTCTATATTATCTTTTCCTGTATACATAATGTGCATAGGGATAGACTCACCGTCCTTTCTATAAGGTGGTTGCATATATGGCTTATTGCATAATTCGAAACCACATCTTTTATAAAAGCCTATTCTTCTTTTGCTTAATTCATCTTCCGGCAATTCTACCTCAAGAACAATAGTGCCTTCAACCATATTGAGTAAGGCCTCAATGATTTTTGCTCCATAACCTTTATTTCTGACTTTGGGACTTGTTGCAAGATGTTCAGCATATGTAAATCCATCCAGATTCCATAACGTAATAAAGCCTATATATGTTTCTGCTTTTGAAACTTCTTCCGTACTATTATTGTCTTCTGTTATAAGGTATGTAGAGAATTTGCTGTTAAAATCAGTATTCCTTCTTTGCAAAATATCATCTCTTCTTTCTGATTCAGGAAACGAAGCATGCATAAGTTTCTCTACAAATAAGTATCCAGGATGGTTTGTTGTTAGTTTTGTAAACTTAATCATTTTCTCTAAGTATTAAGGTTAGTTGATTTTTTATTGATTGTAATGAATTGTTTTAATGAATTGTTGAAATGAATTGTCTGATGATAAGTAAAAAGTTACATCATATAACAAAGATAGTAAATTTTTGACTTAATGATAATAAAAAAGGATAATATTGTAATAAATTTCAATTTATATATTACCTTTGTCAAAATTTAAATTAGACAAGATGGGACAATATCAGTTGGACAGTTTAGATGAAAAAATTTTGCAGATGATTGCAAATAATGCACGAATTCCTTTTCTTGAAGTAGCGCGTGCATGTGATGTTTCAGGTGCCGCCATACATCAGCGTATCCAGAAACTTACTAATATAGGCGTACTTAAGGGTTCTGAGTATGTTATCGACCCGGAAATGATAGGATACGAGACTTGTGCCTATATCGGACTGTTTCTTAAAGATCCAGAACAATTTGATTCAGTAACCGAAGCTCTGAAACTTATCCCGGAAGTTGTGGAATGTCATTTTACTACAGGCAAATACGATTTGTTTATAAAAATATACGCAAAGAACAACCATCATTTATTAAGCATTATTCATGATAAGTTGCAACCATTGGGATTGTCTCGTTCGGAAACTATTATATCTTTCAATGAAGCCATCAAGCGCCAGATGCCAATAATGAATCTGGCACAGGATGACGAGTAGTTTTCCGTTTAAATTCGAATGTTTGATTTTGACAGACTTAGTTTGTTTAATAACAAACTTATAAGAATTTATACAGTTTACAGATTAACTTTTTCTGATATAATCTATAAAACAATAAGGGTAGAGGTGCTTTTCATCTGTTGAGTGGCATTCTCTACTTTTTTCTTTCCATACATTAAGATCTATATTAGGGAAAAATGCATCTGCTTCTTTTTCTGAGTCTTCAATTTCAGTAATATATAAAGTATCGGCAATTTTAATTGCTTCATTATAAAGACTTGCTCCACCTATAATGAATATTTCCTCTTCATTTTTACATGATTTAAGTGCTTCCTCAAGTGAAGCATAACGTTCTGCACCCTCGAAAGTAATATCCTGTCGGCTTAATACAACATTTCTTCTGTTGGGCAGAGCTCCTTTAGGCAACGATTCAAATGTTTTTCTTCCCATGATTATAGTATGCCCTGTAGTAAGAGACTTAAATCTTTTCAGGTCGTTTGGCAACCAGTAAAGGAGTTTATTCTCCATTCCGATTCCATTATTTTTGTTTATAGCTACAATTATAGATACCATTATAATTCTTTATTGGGTTTATAAGTATTTTATATATGTTTATTGTATATCTTTATTATTGTATACTTGTGTGAACACCTGTGTTTATAGAATACTTGCAGTATACTACAGCTTTGCTAATATTATACCGATACTTTTCCAGCTATATGAGGCCACGGGTCATAATTTTCCAGTTGGAAATCCTCATATTTAAAACTGAATATATCCTTTACATCAGGATTAATCTTCATAGTTGGAAGAGGTCTTGGTTCTCTTGAAAGCTGCAAATCAACCTGTTCAAGGTGATTAAGATAGATATGAGCATCACCTATAGTATGTATAAAATCTCCTGCTTTCAATCCTGTAACCTGAGCCATCATCTGAAGCAATAGCGCATACGAGGCAATATTGAATGGCACACCAAGGAAAGAGTCTGCACTTCTCTGATACATTTGAAGGCTCAATCTTTCGTTGGCTACGTAAAACTGGAAGAACATATGACATGGAGGAAGATTCATATTGTCGAGGTCGGCTACATTCCAGGCGTTAACAATAATTCTTCTTGAATCTGGATTGTGCTTTATTGTTTCCACTGCTTCAGAAATCTGGTCAATGAATTTGCCATCGTAAGTTGGCCATGAACGCCACTGATAGCCATAAATATGACCTAAATTACCATCTTCATCGGCCCATTCATTCCATATTCTCACTCCATTTTCCTGTAAATACTTAACATTTGTATCACCTTTAAGGAACCAGAGAAGTTCATGGATTATTGACTTAAGATGAAGCTTTTTGGTTGTAACAAGAGGAAATCCATCCTCGAGATTAAATCTCATCTGATGTCCGAAAATACTGATAGTACCGGTTCCTGTACGGTCGTCTTTTCTTACACCCTCATTCTTTATGCGTTGCAGCAAATCTAAATATTGTTTCATGTATATGTTATGTTTCTAATTTCTATACAGGTTTACGTATTCGCTTTCCTTAGCCTTGTATTAAGGCATTGGCAAGCTTATTCTGACAAACTATATATTTGCAATCCGTTTATAATCCTTTTATGTTCGTTTGCATACATTT
Organism: Phocaeicola sp.; assembly: GCA_034094155.1. Taxonomy (GTDB): domain Bacteria; phylum Bacteroidota; class Bacteroidia; order Bacteroidales; family Bacteroidaceae; genus Phocaeicola. Next base: position 26,492 of record JAXEBI010000094.1, on the reverse strand, counting down.
ATAAGTCTATTATAAATATGTTTATATCATTTGTCATAACTTTATGGTATAAACAAACTGCAAAGTTAGTAAACTTACACAAATACGTCTAATTTTTTACTATCTTTGTCGTGGTAAATACTTTAGTGTATCATTTATATAACATTGAAGCCTATTGCCTTGCAATGTATGTGATATCATAGAAAAATAATCAGAGATATCCAAATTTTATTTTTAAACTTAACTTTAACACCATATAGTTTATATATGAATCTTCCGTCCTCTTTTATAGAAAGAACAAAGCAACTTATGGGAGAATCAGGTTGTGATGCTCTTTGTGAAGCACTTCAGCACGACACTCCTGTCAGTGTTCGCATTAATAGCAGTAAGACAGATCTTGTACCTTCGGATGCAAGACATATTCCATGGACATCAAACGGCTATTATCTCAGTTTTCGTCCAACATTCACGTTCGATCCTCTTTTTCATGCAGGAAGCTATTATGTTCAGGAAGCGTCTTCCATGTTTGTAGAAAGGGCCGTGAAGCAGTATATAAATACCCCTGTTGTAGCTCTCGATTTATGTGCCGCTCCCGGAGGTAAGTCAACCCTGCTACGTTCGGCATTGCCGCAAGGCAGTTTTCTTGTTGCTAACGAAGTAATGCGCAACCGTTCTCAGATTCTGGCCGAAAACATTATCAAGTGGGGACATCCTGAAGTTATGGTAACAAGCAACGATCCGGCAGATTTTTCTTCGCTTGAAGAAACATTCGATTTCATACTCACAGATGTTCCATGTTCGGGTGAAGGTATGTTCAGAAAAGATGAAGTAGCTGTAGAAGAATGGAGTCCGTCGAATGTACAATTATGCTGGGAACGCCAAAGACGCATTTTACGCGATATATGGCAATGTTTAAAACCTGGAGGAATACTGATATACAGCACTTGCACATTCAACAGAGAGGAAAACGAAGACAACGTATTATGGATATCCGAAGAACTTGGAGCAGAAATACTTCCTGTAGATATAGATGATGAATGGAAGATAACAGGCAATCTGACAGGAAAAGACTTTCCGGTTTACCGGTTCCTCCCTCACAAGACCGAAGGAGAAGGATTGTTTCTTGCAGTATTGCGCAAAAAACAGTCAGATAATTCTTATTATTCGCAAGATACAGATTATTCTGATGAGGTAGAATATGATTACATACCTGATTACAGGCCAGACGATAAATCGGGTAAAAAATCAGACAATAAATCCGACAACAGATCGGCAGTAAGAAAAAAAGCAGGCAATAATAAGTCAAAATCAGGAAAAGGAAAACAACAGTTGCCCGATATCCCTTCTACTGTAAAGAACTGGATAAATAATCCTTCGGAGTATTCTTTCCATACAGATGGAAGTACCATTTATGCCATACCGCAAAAATGGTCGGATCTTATAAACAGGCTTAGTGATGTTCTTTATGTGCTTCATAAAGGTATAACCATAGCCGAGTCAAAAGGCAAAGACTGGCAGCCAAATCATTCACTGGCAATGAGTACCGGGATTAATAGAGAAGCTTTCCCGGAGGCAGAACTCACATACGAACAGGCAATAGCATATCTCAGAAAAGAATCTGTGGTACTCGACCCGTCTGTACCTAAAGGGTATGTACTTGTAACATACAGAAGCACTCCTTTAGGCTTCGTAAAGAATATAGGAAACAGAGCAAATAACCTCTACCCTCAGGAATGGAGGATTCGCAGTGGTTATTTGCCCGAAGAAATCAGAATGGTTTTCTGAATGTACAACCATTCTTCCATTCAGAACAGCCGTATGCTGTCTTACCTTTAATTACGGTACCTTTGCCACAAACAGGGCAAACGGTACCTATTATAGCATCGCCGTCCATAGTTTTTGCTCCAGTTTTTCCACTTGCTATATCTTTTGCATTTACTTCAGACTTTGCTTTTGCTCCAGCTTTTGCGTTTGTTCCAGATTTGGCAATTGTTTTTGATTTTGATTTTGTTTCTGTTTCTGTTTTAACATCAGCAGCTTTAGCTTTTGAAGATTTTCCCTTTACCTTTCCGCTGTTTTTTTCCTCTTCTATGGCAGTAACCGAAACCCTTCTGTTGGTATTGTCTCTCAATACACTGTAAACTATCTCTGTTACCATCTGCTTAAGTTCATTAAGGAAAGTCGCTGCATTATAACTTCTGCGTTCAATCTCTCTAAGTTTCTTTTCCCATATACCGGTAAGCTCTGCCGATTTAAGCAATTCTTCGTGTATAAGTCCTATAAGTTCCACCCCTGTAGGAGTAGCAATAAGATTCTTCTTTTCCTTTCTTATATATCTTCTCTTGAATAAGGTCTCTATTATGGCAGCTCTGGTAGACGGGCGACCTATTCCATTTTCTTTCATTGCATCGCGCAACTCATCATTTTCTACCAGTTTTCCGGCAGTTTCCATGGCCCTTAGCAGAGTAGCTTCTGTATAAGGACGTGGCGGTTGGGTCCATTTTTCATTTAGAGAAGGATAATGAGGTCCGCTTTCACCTTTGCCGAAAGCAGGAAGCGTCTTTTCATCTTCCGAATCCTTATCCTTAGAGTCTTCCAACTGCTGTTCCTTACTGAAAATAACCCTCCATCCCTGGTCGAGAATCTGTTTTCCGGTAGCCTTAAACTCAATAGAGTCGGCTTCACCTATTACAGTGGTAGTAGAGAATTTACAGTCGGGGTAGAACACTGCAATAAATCTTTTTGCAATCAGGTCGAAAACACTTTTCTCCAGATTAGTCAGATTCTGGGGCTGCACGCCTGTAGGGATAATGGCATGATGGTCTGTTACCTTTGAATTATCGAACACCTTCTTTGATTTAATCAGTGTTTTTCCTGCAAGAGGAGATGTAAAAACTGCATAATCTTTCAGTCCCGCTAATATTTTCGGACACTTTGGATAAATATCATCGCTCAGATAAGTAGTATCTACACGAGGATAAGTAGCCACCTTCTTTTCATAAAGCGACTGAATAATCTGCAAAGTCATATCTGCCGAATAAGCAAACTTCTTGTTGCATTCCACCTGAAGAGAAGTCAGGTCGAACAGTCTTGGCGGAGCTTCCGTACCCTTTTTAGAAGAAACGTCTGTAACTGTAAAAGGAACATTCTTTATACGTTCAAGCAATTGTATACCAGTAGCCTGATCGGTGATAGGAGGAATACCTCTGTTGGCGTCATCCTTGCCATTTATCGGGCTTTTCTTTTTCTGTGGATTTTCTTTTTCCTTTTCAGCCTCTTCTGCAAGCTCCTCATCACTTTTCCTTACTATTGCAGAAAACAATGTATCTCTGTATGAAGTCTTAAGCTCCCAATACTGTTTCGGAACAAAGTGCTCTATCTCTTGTTGCCTTCTTACTATCAGAGCAAGAGTAGGAGTCTGCACCCTTCCTATAGAAAGTACCTGCTTGTTTTGTCCGTATTTAAGTGTGTAAAGTCTTGTGGCATTCATACCGAGGGTCCAGTCGCCTATAGCCCTGCTAAGTCCGGCCTCATATAAAGGCTGGAACTCCGACTGGTCCCTTAGATTTGCAAACCCCTCTTTAATAGCCTCTTCTGTAAGCGATGAAATCCACAGACGCTTAACCGGACATTTGGCTCCAGCCTTCTGCATTACCCATCTTTGAATAAGCTCACCTTCCTGTCCGGCATCACCGCAGTTAATAATCATATCAGCCTTCTGCATAAGCGACTCTATAACCTTGAATTGCTTTTCTATACCAGCGTCATTGATAAGTTTGATTCCGAACCGTGGTGGAATCATAGGCAGGCTGGAGAGCGACCACGACTTCCACGAAGGAGTATACTCATGCGGCTCCTTCAGTGTACACAGATGTCCGAATGTCCATGTCACCTGATATCCGTTTCCTTCTATAAATCCATCTTTTTTGTTGTGTGCTCCGAGCACATCAGCTATGTCACGTGCCACACTGGGCTTTTCGGCTATGCAAACTATCATTGTATATTTGTTTTAAAAAAGTCCTGCAAAGTTAATCAAAAAATCGGTTCCGGGCGAATTTTAATTTATGGCCATGTCTTGTATTATTCATGCCAAACCTCTAAAAAATAAATAAAAAACGATTTTTATGACTGTTGGCGGATGTGAAAATGAATACTTTTCTGTAAGTTTGAAAAATAATATCAGAAAAACATTAATAACAAAAAAAATAATAACGAAAAACTTTAAATAAGATGAAACACTTAGGTAAAATCACTTTGGTTTCTGTTCTGCTGTTTGCCGCTACATCTGTTTCCGGGCTTCTTGCACAGCAACCACGTTATAAACTTGTATGGAAAGAAAACTTCCGTGGAAAAGAAATAAATGAAAAGTATTGGACCAAGATACCACGTGGAGGGTCCGACTGGAACCGTCACATGTCTTCTCACAACAGCCTTTATGAAGTAAAGAAAAGCAATATGATTCTTCATGGAGTTGTTAACAATGGTGTGGCTCCAGAAGATACAGCCCGCTATATTACCGGCGGTGTGTATACCAAAGACAAGAAAACCATTACATACGGAAAAGTGGAAGTCAAGGCCCGTCTTCAGGGTGCCAAAGGAGCATGGCCGGCTATCTGGATGCTGCCAAATGAAGGTAAATGGCCTGATGGTGGCGAAATAGATATTATGGAGCGTCTTAATCATGACTCTATAGCATATCAGACAGTTCATTCGTATTATACCTACGTACTGAAACACGGCGATAATCCTAAGCAGAGTGCAACCGGCAAGATTGATCCCGACGGATATAATGTATATGCAGTGGAAATACTTCCCGACAGTTTGGTTTTCTCTATAAACGGAAACCATACATTTACATATCCGAAGATTGAAACCGATAAAAAAGGACAGTATCCGTTTGGTACTCCGTATTATCTGCTTATAGATATGCAGATAGAAGGTTCGTGGGTAGGAAAGGCCGATCCGAAGGAATATCCTGTTAAAATGGAGATAGATTGGGTTAAAATGTATGAACTTAAGGAATAAAATCACTGCTTTTTACTATATTGGCAAGAAATTTGTAATAAAATTTTCTGAGTAATAATTATTAATGAATAAAATATATGGTATTTAGTTGGATTATTTTTATCGCCATTGCTATACTAAGTTATATAGTACAGGCCAGTCTTAAAAGTAAATTTGAAAAGTATTCTAAAATAAGTCTTTCTAATGGAATGACAGGACGTGAAGTTGCCGAAAAGATGCTTCGCGATAACGGAATATATGATGTAAGGGTTATAAGTACTCCTGGTATGCTTACCGACCACTTCAACCCGGCAAACAAAACTGTCAACTTGAGTGAAGGTGTATATTCATCATGCAGTGTGGCTGCCGCTGCCGTAGCTGCCCATGAGTGTGGACATGCCGTACAGCATGCCCGTGCTTACGCTCCGCTTCAGATGCGTTCGGCACTGGTTCCGGTGGTACAGTTTTCGTCATCCATAGTATCGTGGGTGCTTCTTGCAGGAATATTGCTCAACGAAGCTTTCCCTCAGCTGCTTCTTATAGGTATCTGCCTGTTTGCAATGACAACACTGTTCAGTTTCATAACACTGCCGGTGGAGATAGACGCGAGCCGCCGTGCTCTTGCATGGTTGGGCAGTGCCGGAATAACTAATGCCTATAACCATAATCAGGCAAAAGATGCCTTGAAATCGGCTGCATACACATATGTTGTTGCCGCTCTTGGTTCGCTTGCCACATTGGTATATTATATCATGATATACATGGGACGCCGTGAAGAGTAATATAAATTATTTCCGTCTTAAAAAATAAATGTATAATTTTGTGACCAAAACAATAAAATCAGAAACAATATGGCTACAAAACCGGGAATTCCTAAAGGAACAAGAGACTTCTCGCCAGTAGAAATGGCGAAACGCAACTATATATTCGATACAATTCGTGAGGTTTTTCACTTGTACGGATTCAGTCAGATTGAAACTCCTTCGATGGAGAATCTGTCTACTCTTATGGGTAAGTATGGAGAAGAAGGCGACAAGCTTCTTTTCAAGATCCAGAACTCTGGAGATTATTTTTCTGGCATAACAGACGAAGAACTGTTGAGCAGAAATGCCGCTAAACTTGCAAGTAAGTTCTGTGAAAAAGGTTTGAGATACGACCTTACAGTACCTTTTGCCCGTTACGTGGTAATGCACAGAGACGAAATAACTTTCCCATTCAAGCGTTTTCAGATTCAGCCTGTATGGCGTGCCGACCGTCCTCAGAAAGGACGTTACCGCGAGTTCTATCAGTGTGATGCCGATGTAGTGGGAAGTAATTCTCTTATCAATGAGGTGGAACTTGTACAGATGATTGATGCTGTGTTCAATAAGTTCGGTATCCGTGTTTCTATCAAGATAAACAACCGTAAGATTCTAACAGGTATAGCTGAGATAATAGGTGAGGCCGACAAGATTGTTGATATAACAGTGGCTATCGACAAGCTCGACAAGATTGGTCTTGATAATGTTAATGCCGAACTTGCTTCTAAGGGAATCTCTCAGGAAGCAATAGACAAGCTTCAGCCTATAATCCTCTTGAGCGGAACAAATGAAGAGAAGATTGAAACATTGAAGTCTGTTCTTTCTGCAAGCGAAACAGGTCTTAAGGGTGTAGAAGAAAGTGAGTTTATATTGAAACATGTGGCACAGCTTGGTGTCAAGTCGGAGGTTGAACTCGATCTTACTCTTGCGCGCGGTCTTAACTATTATACAGGTGCTATATTCGAAGTAAAGGCCCTTGATGTACAGATTGGTAGCATTAGTGGCGGTGGACGATATGACAATCTGACAGGTGTATTCGGAATGGATGGCATGTCGGGTGTTGGTATTTCATTTGGAGCCGACAGAATATATGATGTATTAAATCAGCTTGACCTTTACCCTAAGGAAGCGGTAAACGGAACTCAACTTCTTTTTGTTAACTTTGGTGAGAAGGAGGCAGAATATTCTCTTCCTATTTTGTTTAAAGCACGTACAGCCGGTATCCGTGCAGAAATATATCCCGACAGTGCGAAAATGAAGAAACAGATGAGTTATGCCAATTCCAAGATGATTCCATTCGTTGCCATTGTAGGTGAGAACGAAATGAATGAAGGTAAGGTAACTCTTAAGAATATGACAACTGGCGAACAGTCTTTGTTGTCGCCTGATGAACTTGTAAATGCTATAAAATAATCGTAGTGTAGCCCACTCGACAAAATAAAAAAATGACTCGTCATTTTAATTGGAATAACCTCATATTTTAATTAAAATGACGAGTCATTTTTTTTGTGTTATTTACTCTCTCTGTTCTAAAACATATTTCTCCTCCTTTGTCCTTTAAAAATATTTTTCTTACTTTGCGATATCAGAACAGTTCAGCACAGTATTGGTTGGTTTATGCATGTTCTGATTTTGGGTAAAATATACCCTATAATAATATAATAATATACTTAGGCTTTTGGGAGTAAAATTTCCGGGCATTATAAAATCTAAAGCTTTAATGAGCGGCAAGGCAAAATTCGGACAGGAGTCCACTAAGGTTAAGCAACTCGCTGATATCATAGAACATGATATCATGATGGGTAAGTACAAGACAGACACCAGTTTGCCTTCTATAAACTCATTAAGTGCCTCTTATAATGTATCGCGTGATACCGTATTCAAGGCTTTTGCCAGTCTCAGAGAAAGAGATTTGATTGATTCCACTCCCGGTAAAGGATATTATGTAACCAACCGTCAGAAAAAAATATTCCTTCTTCTTGATGAATATTCCCCATTCAAAAATACTCTATACAACAGTTTCATAAAGGAACTTTCGGCTTCATATAAAGTCGATCTGTGGTTTCATCAGTACAACGAGCATATTTTCAATACCATACTTCAGGAGGCTATAGGCAGATATAATTATTATGTCGTAATGAACTTTGATAATGAGAAGTTCTCTCCTCTTTTCAATAAGATAAATCCTTCTCGCTTATTGTTGCTCGATTTCGGAAAGTTTCCGAAAGATGGCTATTCCTATATATGTCAGGATTTTGATGAGGCTTTTTACGGTGCATTATCTCAGTTGGCTTCTTCACTGAAAAAATATAGAAAAATAGTCTTTCAGTTGCCTATGAGTTCAAGACATCCTAAAATATCGGCCGAAAGCTTTATAAAATTCTGCTATGATAATGATATAGTTTATGAAGTATCTGCCGAGGAAGATATTCACGTTATAGAAAGAGGCGTGGCATATGTTGTTATAAGGCAAACCGATGTGGTGAATGTTATAAAGCAGAGTAGGATAGAAGGACTAAAGTGTGGAAGGGATTTCGGACTTATTGCCTATAATGATACTCCCGCATACGAAGTGATTGATGATGGTATCACTGCACTTAGTATAAACTGGGAAAGTATGGGAAGTATGGCTGCACGGTTTATTATGAATGGCGATATGGTGCAGAAGTATCTGCCTACTGAGGTCCATCTCAGGAATTCTGTATGATGTGTGGTAATTTTTCTCCAATGTGGTGAATGATTATTTTTTTTATGTTGTATTCAGCATGGTTCAGCATAGTTTGAGTGAGTCATAATAGCTGTATCTGATATGTCAGAAGAATTGTATTAAAATTATATTAAACTTATATATAAACTTTTTTTAAAATCGAAACAATGAAAAAATATCCGAAAATCGGGATTCGTCCCACAATCGACGGTCGCCAGGGTGGCGTTCGCGAAAGCCTTGAAGAAAAGACAATGAATCTTGCAAAAGCAGTAGCAGAACTTATTTCTTCTAATTTGAAAAACGGCGACGGAAGTCCTGTTGAGTGTGTTATTGCTGATACTACTATAGGACGTGTGGCTGAAAGTGCTGCATGTGCAGAAAAATTCGAACGTGAAGGTGTTGGCTCTACTATTACTGTTACTTCATGTTGGTGTTATGGTGCCGAAACTATGGATATGAACCCTCACTATCCGAAGGCTGTGTGGGGATTCAACGGAACAGAAAGACCTGGAGCTGTTTATTTAGCTGCTGTATTGGCCGGACATGCACAGAAAGGTCTGCCTGCTTTTGGTATCTATGGCCGTGATGTTCAGGATATTGAAGATAATACAATCCCTGATGATGTAGCCGAAAAGATTTTGAGATTTGCACGTGCTGCACAGGCTGTGGCTACTATGAGAGGTAAGTCTTATTTGTCTATGGGTATTGCCGGATCTATTGTAAATCCTGATTTCTTCCAGGAATATCTTGGAATGAGATGTGAATCTGTCGACCTGACTGAAATTATCCGCCGTATGACAGAAGGCATTTATGATAAGGAAGAATATGCTAAGGCTATGGCATGGACTGAGAAATACTGCAAGAAGAATGAGGGTAAGGACTTTAATGTAGCTGAGAAAACAAAATCTCGTGAGGAAAAGGATGCCGACTGGGATTTCATCGTGAAGATGACTATTATCATGCGCGATCTTATGGTGGGCAATCCTAAACTAAGAGAACTTGGATTTAAGGAAGAAGCTCTCGGACATAATGCTATTGCGGCAGGTTTCCAGGGTCAGCGTCAGTGGACTGACTTCTATCCTAACGGTGATTTCTCTGAAGCTCTTCTTAACACTTCATTCGACTGGAATGGTATACGTGAAGCTTATGTGTTAGCTACAGAAAATGATGCTTGCAATGGTGTGGCTATGCTGTTTGGCCATTTGCTTACAAATCGTGCACAAATCTTCTCAGATGTTCGTACATACTGGAGTCCAGAAGCTGTTAAGCGTGTTACTGGTAAAGAACTTACCGGACTGGCTGCCAACGGTATTATTCATCTTATCAACTCTGGTGCCACTACACTCGACGGTACAGGACAGCAGACTGACGCAGAAGGTAATCCTACCATGAAACCATCATGGGAAGTTACTGAAGAAGAAGTCGAAAAGTGTCTTGAAGCTACTACATGGTATCCTGCCAACAGAGATTATTTCCGTGGCGGCGGTTTTTCTTCTAACTTCCTTTCAAAGGGTGGCATGCCTGTAACTATGAGCCGTCTTAACCTTATCAAGGGACTTGGTCCTGTGCTTCAGATTGCTGAAGGATGGACTGTGGAAATCGATCCTGAAATCCATAAATTGCTTGATGAACGTACAGACCGTACATGGCCTACTACATGGTTTGTTCCTCGTCTGTGCGACAAACCTGCATTCAAGGATGTATATTCAGTTATGAACAACTGGGGTGCTAATCATGGCGCTATCAGCTATGGACATATCGGTCAGGACTTGATTACTCTTGCTTCTATCTTGCGTATTCCTGTATGTATGCATAATGTGGAAGATGACAAGATTTTCCGTCCTGCTGCATGGAATGCTTTCGGTATGGATAAGGAAGGTGCTGATTACAGAGCTTGCCAGACTTACGGACCTATCTACAAATAATATCTGATTTTATAATAAATCCTGGTTCGTAAATAATAAGTAATCAGTAAATGTCCAATATAAATCAGTAAATAATTAAAAATCAGTAAATAAGTCAATAAAAATGATTCCAGCCGGCTGTGGAGTGCTGCCGGCTGGGGTTGTTTTTCGTAGAATAATTTATAAAACATCAATAACAATGATAACTAACGAACATATAGAAAAATTTATAGCCGAAGCTCATCGTGTGGGTGATGCCGGTCTTACAGTTTGCAGTAGTGGTAATATCTCATGGCGCATTGGAGACGAGGTCCTTTTGTCTGGTACAGGTTCATGGGTTCCTTCACTTCCTAAAGAAAAGGTTGCTATATGCAAACTCGAAACAGGTGAAGTCCTTAACGGTGTAAAACCGTCTATGGAATGTGGTTTTCATCTTGGTGTGCTTCGCGAACGTCCTGATGTAAATGTTGTACTTCACTTCCAATCGCCATATGCTACAGCTGTGGCATGTATGCAGGAAACTCCTAAAGACTTTAATGTAACAGCCGAAGTTCCTTGCCATGTAGGTTCTGAAATTCCTGTAATACCTTACTTCCGTCCAGGCTCAAAAGAACTTGCAGAGGCTGTAATAGCTGGTATGAAGGAACATAATTCAGTTTTGCTGAGAAAACATGGTCAGGTGGTGTGCGGAAAAGATTTCGATCAGGCTTTCGAAAGAGCAATGTTCTTCGAAATGGCTTGCCGTATCATTGTACTTTCAAATGGTAATTACACTACTCTTTCAAAAGAAGAGATAGACGACCTTGAAACATATATTCTGGGAAAGAAAACCAAGTAATTCATTTAAACAGGATAATGTAAATATGCACACTGATGTAAATATCCATGATAATGATGTGAAATTGCAGACAGAAGCATATCTTGCAGTGGACTTTGGAGGTGGAAGCGGAAGAGTTATAGCCGGTTTCACCTCGCAAGGCCAACTACAGCTTGATACTGTCTACAGATTCTCTAACCGGCAGGTGAGAATGGGAGGGCATATCTATTGGGACTTTCTGTCTCTCTTCGAAGATATGAAAACCGGAATCAGAATGGCTGTCGATAAGGGGTATCATATAAAGAGTATAGGAATAGATACATGGGGAGTGGATTTCGGACTGGTTGACAAGAACGGAAACCTTCTTGGTAATCCTGTATGCTACCGTGATTCCCGTACCGACGGATTGCCTGATGAGTTCTTCAGTAAAGTTGACATCAAAAAACATTATGCTGAAAACGGAACTCAGGTTATGGCTATAAATACAATATTCCAATTGTATGCCATGATGAAAAGTCAGGACCCGACTCTTCAGATTGCAGATAAATTGTTGTTTATGCCCGACTTGTTCAGCTTCTTTCTCACCGGAGTGGCAAATAATGAATATAGTATAGCTTCTACATCACAGTTGATGGATGCGCGTAACCGTTGCTGGAATTACAGCCTGATACGTGAGATGGGCTTGCCGGAACATATTTTCTGTGATATAGTAATGCCCGGTACTTCGCGCGGCTTTATCAAACCGGAAATAAAGGAAGAGATAGGAGTAGACTACGATATACCTGTAGTAGCCGTTGCATCGCACGATACAGCCAGTGCTGTAAGCGCTGTTCCTCCTTCAGATGATGGCAGTATTACAGCATTCCTTAGTTCGGGTACCTGGTCGCTTCTTGGAGTTATGAGCGACGAACCTATTCTTACCGAAGAAGCAAGACTGGCCGGTTTCACTAATGAAGGCGGGGTAGACGGAAAGATATGTTTCCTTCAGAATATAACCGGATTATGGATACTGCAGCGTTTGATGTCTCAGTGGGAGGCCGAAGGAAGAAAGGTAGATTATGACCCGATGCTTGCTGATGCCGAAAAAACTGTAATAGACTCTGTAATAGATGTAGACAGTCCGGTTTTCCAGAATCCGATATCTATGGAAGATGCCATACGCAAATATTGCGGTGAACACTTGCTTCAGGTCCCTAAAACACAGGGAGAGTTTGTGAGATGCGTTCTTCAGTCGCTTGCCGCAAGATATAAAAAGGGTATCGACAGTCTGAATGTATTGCTCGACCGTCCTGTAAGCAGACTCCAGATAATAGGGGGAGGAAGTCAGAATAAATTCCTTAACCGTCTTACCGAAGAAGCAATAGGAATACCTGTTGGTGCAGGGCCTGTTGAGGCTACTGCCATGGGAAACATAACGACCCAGATGAACATTTGCACCTAACTGATAAAAAACACAATCTAACACCATGAGTAATACAAAAAAAGAATCAATCTTAATTCACAATGGGGTAAACTATATTATCCCTTTTATTCTTATCACCACTTGTTTTGCGTTATGGGGATTTGCAAATGACATAACTAACCCCATGGTAAAGGCATTTTCAAAAATTTTCAGAATGAGTGTAACCGACGGGGCACTTGTCCAGGTTGCTTTCTATGGAGGATATTTTGCGATGGCTTTCCCTGCTGCCATGTTTATACGTAAATATACATATAAGGCAGGAGTACTTATGGGATTGGGATTATATTCACTTGGTGCATTATCTTTTCTGCCGGCAAAGCTTACAGGCGATTATCATCCTTTTCTGCTTGCATATTTCGTTATGACATGTGGGCTGTCTTTCCTTGAAACAAGCTGTAACCCTTACATCTTGTCGATGGGTAGTGAAGAAACAGCCACCCGTCGTCTTAATCTTGCACAGGCTTTTAATCCTATAGGTTCTCTTATGGGAATGTTTGTGGCTATGAACTTCATTCAGAACAGACTCAATCCTATGGATACAGCCGAAAGAAGTCAGCTTACACAGGCTGAATTTGAGGCAGTAAGAGATTCCGACCTGACAGTTCTTATAGGTCCGTATCTTGTTATCGGACTTGTGATATTGGCCATGCTTATACTTATGCGGATGGTTAAGATGCCGCATAATGCCGATAAGTCTCATTCTATCGACTTTATTCCTACGCTTAAAAGAATATATGCCAAAAAAAGATACAGATATGGTGTTGTGGCCCAGTTCTTTTATGTGGGAGCACAGATTATGTGCTGGACATTCATCATCCAGTATGGAACAAGATTGTTTATGTCGCAAGGAATGGAGGAAATAGATGCCGAAGTGTTGTCGCAGAAATATAATATCGTAGCTATGGTAATTTTCTGTGTCAGCCGTTTTATATGTACATTCATGCTGAGATATGTGAAACCGGGACGTCTTCTTATGACTCTTGCCATTGCGGCAGCGTTGCTGACCTGTGGAGTGATTTTCTTCCAGAATATTTATGGAATGTACTGTCTCGTAGGAGTGTCGGCATGTATGTCTCTTATGTTCCCTACCATTTACGGTATAGCTCTAAATAAACTGGGCGATGATGCCAAGTTTGGTGCAGCCGGTCTTATAATGGCAATTTTGGGAGGATCTGTTTTGCCTCCTTTGCAGGCTTCTATTATAGATTGCAAGACACTATTCAACATGCCTGCCGTAAATGTGTCTTTTGCTCTTCCTCTTGTTTGCTTTATTGTGATAATATTGTATGGATACAGAATGAGAAGAGAAAGCTGACAGTTTAAATTTGTTTTCATTCGGTATATCCGGAATAACGGATAGATATTTTTTTATAGTTCGGTAACGAGGTTATGTCATATTGCCTGCAGCCGTGTAAATGTATCATAATAGTAATTTGATATTCACTGCTTTGTAATATGAAATCGGTTCCTTTGCATCAAGTTAATCAAAGATGTTATATGGAACTAAGACCTCATTACCGAACTATTGTATTATCGGACATTCATTTGGGTACTACCCATTCAAAAGTCGATGAAGTAAGCGATTTTCTGAGTAGTGTAGACTGCGACCGCCTTATTCTCAATGGAGATATAATCGACGGCTGGCACTTGCAGAAGTCTGGGGTGAAGAAGTGGAAATCTCAACATACCCGCTTCTTCAAGATAATTATGAAGATGATGGAAAAATGCGGTACGGAAATAATCTATGTACGCGGTAATCATGATGACTTTCTTGATAATCTGGCACCACTTCAGTTTGCCAACATAAGTATTGTAAAGGATTATATACTTGAAAGCAACGGAAGACACTATTTTGTCACTCATGGTGATGTATTCGATAAGGTTACAACAGAGATGAAATGGCTGGCCCGGTTGGGTGATGTGGGTTATACCATACTCCTTTGGATGAATGGAATGTATAATAAATATCGCGCCAAACATGGAAAACCATATTATTCTTTGTCGCAAGCCATAAAGCATAAGGTTAAGTCGGCTGTAAATTATATTTCCGATTTTGAGTCTGTTTTGGTTGACTTTGCACGTAAGCGCGATTGTGAAGGGGTTATCTGCGGACATATTCATCACCCTGAAAACAGAATGATAGACGGTATTCATTATCTCAATTCAGGCGATTGGGTTGAGACACTTTCCGCCCTTACAGAAGATGAGAACGGAAATTGGGAAGTTGTTGATTACTCGGAGATAAGAGAGCAGATAAACGGAAAATCAAAACTTTTAATATTGTCGGCAGCATCATGAAATTTCTGTTTATAGTTCAAGGGGAAGGCCGTGGACATCTTACACAGGCCATCACATTAGAAAATGTATTGTTGAGAAGCGGGCATGAAGTTGTAGAGATTCTTGTAGGTAAAAGTGAATCAAGACGACTTCCCGGATTTTTTACAAGAAGCGTACATGCTCCTGTTAAACAGTTTATAAGTCCTAATTTTCTTCCTACACCTGCCAATAAGAAGGTAAATCTTACACGAAGTGTACTTTATAATCTGGCTAAAGTGCCTGAATATTTCAACAGTATGCAGTATATCAGCAGCAGGATAAAGAAGACTGGAGCCGATATGGTGATAAACTTCTACGAACTTCTTACCGGATTGACATATTTTTTCTTTCGTCCTTCTGTTCCGCAAGTCTGTATCGGACATCAGTATCTGTTTCTTCATAAGGATTTCGAATTTCCCAAGAAAAATAAGATGGAACTGACACTTCTTAATATGTTTTCACGCATTACAGCCATCGGCGCACGTGAGCATTTGGCCTTATCGTTCCGAAGTATGAAAGATGATGAGTCTAATAAAATACGTGTGGTACCGCCGTTGCTGCGCCGTGACGTATTCCGTCAGGAAACTACAAAAGGTAATTATATTCATGGGTATATGGTCAATTCCGGATTTTCAGAAAATATAATGAACTGGCACAAGGCACATCCGGAAACATCTTTAAGATTCTTTTGGGACAGATGGGACGAACCCGCTGTCAAGAAGATTGACGATACTCTGGAATTTCATCAGTTGGATGATGTGGAATTCCTGCGCCAGATGTCGGGATGCAGGGCATATGCCAGTACAGCCGGTTTTGAGTCTGTATGTGAGGCAATGTATTTGGGCAAACCTATCATGATGGTGCCTGCACATATAGAGCAGGAGTGTAATGCTTTTGATGCGGTGAAAAGCGGAGCAGGTATAGTAGATGAGAATTTTGATCTTAGCAAGCTTCTTGAATTTGCCGCACAGTATAGACCCGACGAAAGATTCAGGGGGTGGGTAGAATCAGCCGAATATGTTATAGTAAACGAACTTGAAAGTCTGGCTCCACAGAACTTTATGCCTAATATGTATATGGTAGAGGAGTATATTTGACTGGATTTAACCTGAATATCTTGTTTTCGGCATGTTTTCGGAATGATTTCGGCATGATTTTATTGTAAAATCTGTATTAAACGTATAAAAAGTGGCAGTGTAAAAGAAATTTTTATAACTTGCAATAACATTGTAATACTTATTACCTTATTTTGCCGAAAAATTATATAACTATGGCACAGAAGAAAAACGAAACTCCATATCTGGAAAGAGATATCAGTTGGATGTATTTCAACCGTCGTATCTTGCAGGAAGCAACACGCCCTCATGTTCCACTGTTGGAACGTATGGCTTTCCTTGGTATTTATTCTAATAATCTTGATGAGTTTTTCCGTGTACGAATGGCTACACAGAACAGAATAGCAGAGTGCACAAACAAGTCGGCTGCCCGCGACAGAGAAAAGGCTCAGAAGATGATAAAGAAGATTGGTAAACTGAACTCTCAATATGCTAAAGAATATGAAGAGACTGTCAGTAATGTAATAGCTGAACTTGAAAAGGAAAATATTTTTATTGTAACCAATGAGAATATAACCGAAGAGCAACTCCAGTATATACGTTCTTATTATCGTGACAAGCTCAACGGGTTTATTTCTCCGGTATGGTTCTCGGCTGTAAAGACCTTCGATTATGAAACCGATGAGAACATTTATCTGGCCGTAAAACTTCAGAAAAAAGGATCACGAACTATTACAGATTATGCTTTTCTTGAACTTCCAGTAGGTCTGTGCGGAAGATTTGTGAGTCTGCCCGACAATGATGGCAAGAGTTATCTTATGTATCTCGATGATGTGGTACGCTGCTGTTTGCCTCTTGTTTTCGAGGGACTTGAATTTAATTCTTATGAAGCTTACGCGTTTAAATTTACCCGTGATGCTGAGATGGAAATAGATAATGACCTGCGTACCGGTACTCTTCAGAAGATATCTAAAGGAGTAAAAAGCCGTAAGCGCGGAGAACCTCTTCGTGTAATTTATGATGCTTCTATACCGAAGGATCTTATGAAGAAGGTGCTCAACAAGCTTGATGTTGATACCTGGGATACCATTCTTAGCGGAGGACGTTATCAGAATCATAAGGATTTGATGAAATTTCCTGACTGTGGCCGCAAGAATCTTAAATACCCTGTATGGACTCCAATATTGAAGAAGGAACTCGATGGCCCGGCAAGTCTGCTCGGCAAGATTCAGGAAAAAGATAGATTTATACATGTGCCGTTCCACAACTTTGACTCGTTTATCCGTGTATTGCAGGAAGCTGCTGTAAGTAAACAGGTGGAAAGTATAAAGATAACCCTTTACCGTCTTGCAAAAGAATCGAAAGTGGTAAAAGCGCTTATAGGTGCCGCACGCAACGGAAAGAAGGTTACTGTGGTTATAGAACTTCTGGCACGTTTTGATGAGGCTTCAAACATCAACTGGTCTAAGAAAATGCAGGATGCTGGTATCAAGGTTATCTTTGGTGTGGAAGGATTGAAAGTACACTCCAAGATTACCCACATAGGAATGAAAACCGGTCCGGATATAGCATGTATAAGCACAGGTAATTTCCATGAAGGAAATGCCAGAATGTATACAGACTGCGTAATGATGACTGCGTCGAGAAGAATCGTCAATGATGTGGATGCCGTGTTCGATTTCATAGAACGTCCTTATACACCTGTTAAGTTTAAGGAACTTCTGGTATCTCCTAATGAAATGAAGAACAAGTTTGTGGCTCTTATCAACAATGAGATAAAGAACCGCAAGGCAGGTAAGCCAGCTTATATAAAGATTAAGATTAATCATATAACCGATCCTGTAATGGTGGAAAAACTTTATGAGGCATCACAGGCGGGAGTGGAAATAGATCTTATAGTAAGGGGCAACTGTTCTCTTGTTACCGGAATACCTGGCGTGAGCAGTAATATACGTATAAATGGAATAATAGACAGATATCTTGAACATTCGCGTATATTTATCTTTGCTGCAGGAGGTGAAGAGAAGATATTTATGGGTTCGGCCGACTGGATGCCACGTAATCTCGATAACCGTGTGGAAGTGGTTACTCCTGTTTACGACCCGGCCATTAAGGGTGAGCTTAAGAGAATTGTTGAATTCGGACTTAAAGATACACTTCAGGGACGAATAGTAGATGGGTTTGGAGAAAACAAGTTTGTAGAACTTGGTGAAGATGAAACCCCATTCCGCTCTCAGGAAGAGTTGTATTACAGCTATTTGGCAGAAAATGAATGATAAGTGATTGTATTGTTATGAGTTATACAATCTTTAATGAAATAATTTAGCTTGATTTTTCACGTTGCTTGTCTGATGTCCATAACTTGTTTTCCTGTTGTGGGCATTGTGACAGGCAATAATTTATTTTTAATCTCATTTATTTTTAATCAAGAAACAAGTACTATGAACAAGGATTTGGAAGTTGTTGAAAAAGGCGTAAACTATGCCGCTATCGACATTGGCTCGAATGCCGTTCGTTTGCTGATAAAGCATCTTGAAGAGACTAAAGACGGTGTTAAGTTTTCAAAAGTATTGCTGTTGCGTGTACCTTTGCGACTGGGTTTTGATGTGTTCTCAAAGAACAAGATATCCGACAAGCGTGCAAAAAATATGCTTCGTCTGATGAAGTCATACAGTTATCTGATGAAAATATATGATGTTAAGGACTATAGGGCATGTGCCACTTCGGCTATGCGTGATTCTAAGAATGGTCCTGAAATCATAAAGCGTATAGCTAAGGAAACTGGCATACAGATTGAAATTATTGACGGTCAGGAGGAAGCTAAGATTGTATATAATAATCATGTAGAGTCAATGAACGACCGTAAAGGAAATTATATGTATGTTGATGTTGGTGGTGGTAGTACAGAGATAAATCTGCTGTCGGGTGGTCAGCTGGTTTGCAGCCGTTCATATAATATAGGTACTGTACGTATTCTTAATGATGCTGTCAAAGACGGAGAGTGGGACAGACTTAAGAATGATATGGCAGAACTTACCAAGTCTTATCCCGGAACAAATATAATCGGTTCGGGAGGTAATATCAACAAACTTTACCGTATGGTTGAGAAGAAAGACAAGAAGAATGAGCGTATGACTGTGGCTTCATTAAAAGAACTGCATGACGAACTGAAGAAATATTCAGTAGCCGAAAGAATGGAAAAATTCAATCTTAAGCCAGACCGTGCCGACGTTATTGTACCTGCCGGAGATATTTTCCTGACTATAGCTGGTATTATCAATGCCACATATATCTATGTTCCTGTAATCGGTCTTGCCGATGGTGTAATAGACGGTATATATCTTCGCAACAAGTGGAAGGCTTTGGCTAATGAAATCTGAGGACTGTAAGTGAATTATAGTATATATAGTACTTACAATGTATTATAAATAAAAATGGCATATTGAACAGACTGAATAAAGTCATTTCAATATGCCATTTTTATTGTACCCAAACTTTCTTAGACTTGCTTTTACTACTGTTATATTTTTCTTTTTCCAATTCATTATTCCATCATAATGTAAATTATATCCTTAAAAAGATGTTAATTTATTAGGTGTTTTGAAAAAAAAGTTATTTTTGTAAAAGAGGTTATTAACAATAAATTCTATCTATATGAAAAAGTTCTTATTACTCATTCTGACTACAGCTTTTTATATTCTTAATTTGTGTGCACAATCCTCGGACAATTACATCCGATGTATCTATTTAGAGAACTATATCAAGGACTCTGCTAAGCCTAAGGATATTCGTCAGGATGAATTTTCACTTGATATTTATCCGGATGGTAAATCTGCTTTTTACAGTGTTTATGAAAGAGCTATACGCATATCACGCGACAGCTTGTTGCGTATAGGCATGACTGCTGCTGAAGTTATTAACCAACAGGCTGATATGCCACGAACCCACCAATATTTTGAATATTACAAGAATATTCCAGAAAAAGGTACTTACAGATGCTATGACAAGGTAGTGAAAATGTATTGTTATGAAGAAAAACTTCCTTCTCCGCAGTGGAATATTATTCCTGAAACAAAAGAACTGTTGGGGTATACCTGCCAGAAGGCTAATGCAACTATTGACGGTCGTACTTGGGAAGTATGGTTTACTCCTCAGATACCGGTTGGTGAAGGTCCATGGCTTTTGTGTGGATTGCCGGGAATGATACTCGAAGCTATAGATACTGAAGGTATTTTCCATTTCAAGGCCATTGAACTGAAAAACTTCACAGAAGAACTTAAAGAACCAAGTACAAATAAAATTATACGTTGCACACGCAAAGAATTCCTTAACCTCCGCAAGAATTATGAAAAAGATCCTACCAGTGGTCTTAAAGCTATAACAGGCAGAAATCTGCAAATTATGGGCGCAGACGGCAAACCGCTGAAAAACAAAACCAAGCAGATTAATTTCTTTGAGAAGTAATCTTGATCATGATTTAGTTTCTTTTGGCTTAATATTGTTGGCTTTATATTGTGTAACTTATGTGAGAAGTTATGATTTGTATGAAAAGATATGCTATCATTTTATGGTTTATGCTGACAGTTCTTTCCGGTTTCAGCCAGAATTATGTAGGAACTGTTGTCAATAAGGACTCTGGTAAAACTATTGATGGAGTTTCTCTATGCATACTATCGTCTGACAGTCTGATTATCAGCTATGCCATAACCGACAAGAATGGGCGGTTCAATATAAAGGTACCTGAAACGAAACTGGAGCCAGCTTTACTTTCTTTTCAAGCTTTGGGGTTTAAGAGAAAAACCGTGAGGATTGTTCCAGAACAGGTTGAATACAATGTATCTCTTCAGGAAGAGGTGTATAAGCTTCAGATTGTAAAAATATCAGCTCAAAGAATTCAGCAGAAACAGGATACACTGGTATATTCGGTTGCAGGATTTGCGCAACCACAAGACAGAAGCATAGCCGATGTTCTTGCCAAGATGCCAGGTATTGAAGTCAAACCGGATGGAATGATAAGTTTTCAGGGAAAAAACATCAATAAGTTTTATATCGAAGGTATGGACTTGATGAACGACCGTTATGCTTTGGCTTCAAATAATATTTCACGCAAGCGGGTAAAATCTGTAGAAGTATTGCAGAATCATCAGCCCATTGAACTTTTAAAGGGAAAACTTTTTAGCGAACAGGCTGCCATTAACCTTATTCTGGAGGATGACAGCAAGATGAATCTCGTTGGAACTGCCGATGTCGGTTTGGGGGCCAATGCAGATGACATGCTCTATAGTAATCGTCTGCTTGCTATGCTATTTCAAAAAAAATACCAGACTCTTTCACTTTATAAGAACGACAATACTGGTTATAATCTGTATAATGAAATCAATCCGTTACGGCTTTCCGACCTTTTGGAGAAACGTACTACAGAAGAGAATGCTCTGATTTCTTCTGTTACTTCACAGAGTCCTGACATAGACCAGAACCGTTACCGCTTCAACCGCTCACATCTTGTAGCAACCAATCATCTTTTCCAACTTGCTCCAAAGAGTACATTACGTGCTCAAGTAAGTTACTTCAGCGATGTGGCCGAACGGAATAACTGGGTGGAGACTAATTATCTTCTTGCCGATAATGTTTCTGGTTCTCTGATAGAGAGTCATTCTTTGCATGAACGGCGGAACAGACTGGATGCAAGCCTTAATGTAGAAATCAACAGGAAGGAACTTTATCTGAAGAATGAAAGTAAAGGCTCATTCGACTGGTTGGATTCGAAAAGCAATACTATATGGAATGATAACAAGTTAAAGCTTTCTTCTTCCCCAGACCGCAGATGTTTTTCTGATATTCTCGACATCAAACTTCCACTATCAAACGATAAATATTTGTCAATTTCTTCGGTAAACGGATATAACTATCAGCCGCAGGAACTTTCCATTTATTCAGGTGATAATCAGCGGGTGGACTATACTTCTTTTAAGACATACACTACCGCAGCATTCCGTCATAGATTCTTTGGTATGTATGCTAACTACCAGCTTGGTTTCGAAGGTGTTTTTCAATCGCTTTCCGCTCAGATTGGTAATATTGAGACTTTACCATCACAACGGTTACACCGTTATTTGCCGCATATAGGGTTAGGATTGAACTACCAGACATCAGATTTTCAGATGGAAGCCGAGACCAAACTCCAGCGAATGGATATAAGTTTCGGACAGTCAGAAGCTTTGCAGCGCCAAGGTGAGTTCTATCCCGATGCAAAGATATTCTTGAA
Organism: Phocaeicola sp.; assembly: GCA_034094155.1. Taxonomy (GTDB): domain Bacteria; phylum Bacteroidota; class Bacteroidia; order Bacteroidales; family Bacteroidaceae; genus Phocaeicola. The sequence continues at coordinate 4,183 of JAXEBI010000094.1, read as the reverse complement.
ATATACGTTTTCCGGAACTTCTTTTATAAGTATGACGTATCAATACGGCAAACAGTTGGAAGATTTGAAAGATGTATATAGCGGAAATCTTTTTACATCATATCGTACTATTGTTGATAATACACATGTACCGGAAGCCAATAGTAATCATCGTTTAATGTTTAATTATCAATATAGCCATCCTATTAAAGGATTGTTTTTATCTGTTTCTGCAACAGCCCGAAGAACACAAAAAGAAACAGCATACGAAAGTCGTCTTACTGAAGGAAATGAAGTATTGGTGCGTAGCTTGATAGTGGCACCTCACCATGCTGAGATGTATCTTGTTACTTCACGACTCAGTAAATCTTTCAGTGCATGGAAGAGCCTTTTTACACTTTCGGGTACATATTTGCGAAATCAGGATGCATTGCTGTATGGAGGAATTCTGACTGACTATGATATGGACAGCTATTCGGCAGTCATTTCCTATTCAGGTCGTCCGCTATCATGGCTTTCTGTAGAATTATTTTCCATGTGGCAACAGAACTTCATGCACTCACATTCTACAGATTCACGTGTCAACCAGTTGAAGCATAGTATAGACTTGAGTTTTCCAGTTTCCGAAAAACTTATTTTCAGTGTTACCAATGCCTGTCACCAGTCTTTAGAGACCGAAGAACATTCTTGGTTTACTGATTTTTCGGCTATATATACATATAAGAAGCTTGAATTTCAGTTGAAGGTAAATAACATTTTAGGAAAATCAGTGTATGAACGGGAGTTTGTCTCTTCAATAGAACGCAATTATTATCGATTTACTCTTCGTCCGCGTGAATTAATGGCAGGAATATCGTTTTCTTTCTGAGTTTAAAAAACATAAGTTGGAGTTCTATGGAATGTTACAAGTAGAATAGTTGTAATGGAATATTGATTTAATAATTGTTGCCTAAAATGTATCAGTTATGTCAGAAGCGACATTTTTGTGTTGATATAGTGTATTTCGCTATCTACATCTACTTGAATGATGTGGTAGCAACAAAAACGGAGTTGGATCCAATACATTATTCAATAATTTAAAATCTTCATACATTATTTGAATTACTATTGTCTAATGTGGGTAATGCATGTAGTTGGAGAGTACAAGTATTTATCGGAAAACTGTTAATAAGTTTCTTGAAGATTCTACACACAATATTTGTATAGTCAATGCTTGTCACATAATAAAGTTGTAATATACGGTATCATTATTCAAAAAATCTCTAAGGAGTAATATCTGATTATCAATATAAAATAATGGCTAACTTTTATTGTATTTAACGTGAGTTCGACGAATTCAGAACAAAGTAAGCTGTGTGTCAATCGTTCGTGAAACATTGATACACGGTTTCTTTGGAAAGCAACAATATGCAGCTAGTGCACCCAATAGGTTGACAATGAAATTATCAAATGTCCTGTGCCTTGAGTGTTCCACCTGTGCTATATTTTTAAGCTCGTCATTGATGGTTTCGATAATGGCTCGTTTCCTGAGAAGCAGCTTGTCTGAAACGGACATCAAAGCTCCTTTCATATTGCTTTTCAACTTTGTTATAAGTTGTATTCCGTCAACGAACAGTCTCTCAAATAGGTTCTTGCTTATGTATCCTTTATCACCGACAAGCTTCCCATAGACAAACTCAACAAAAGGCTTGTATTCAAGAGGTTTACGGTCGTCAACATCACCGGGAGTAATCATGAAGTTCAGTAGTTCTCCACGCTCGTTGCATATCAGATGCAGCTTAAATCCGAAGAACCAGCCCATAGAACATTTGCCTCTTTGTGCTATTCCCTTTAATGTCTTGTGGATATGGATTCTCTGATTCTTGCATACACGTAAGGGGGTACTGTCAACAAAACTGATGCCTGTGCACTTACCCAGAAGCACCTTTTTAATGAACATAGCTAGCGGGATAGCCACTTCTTTTTCCAGTTCCACAAAGCGATTATATGAGACAACTTTTGGAAAGAGATGGAGCATATGCTTGCAGATCTTTTCCAAATAGAAATGTTTCAGACAACGATAACCAGAGTCATGAAAAAGTATCATGATAAGCATGATTTCCGACTTGGACATGATGAAATCACGGTGATATTTGCGTTTTGTTGCTGGTTTAAGCGTATATTTTGCCATCATGGCATCAAAAAACTTGCAGAATTGAAAATCAGCGAAGCTAAATCATCTGCCATATAAAATAATTCTATAACTTTGCTCTCTGTGATCATAGCGATTATTGTTTGTAAATCTTTGTAATTCAGCACTATAAAGATACAACAATTTTCGCTAATCACCAAATTTACAAGAACTTATAATTCGTCGAACTCACGTTATTTATTGTCCGTTTATGAAATATGTCGCAATATCTAAAAATCAAAGATAGTGACCTATGTGCAAGTATATGAAATTTTTAACTCTTAACTGATGCTTTTTATAATTACATATTATCGCCACTTGTGTTTTTATGAGTTGTTTATGTTTTTTTAATAACTTGCTTTATATTAACTTAAATATGAGTCTGTTATAATGTACGTGTTGAATGCTTAATATTTAAGGATGAACAATTTAATGCTATAACTTATATGAATATATTTGGTTGTTAAAATCATTTATTGTATTGATAGCATATAATATCCCAGTTTCAGAAATAGTTATTTGATTATATTTTTTATCGAATAAAATACGTCTAATAAGGTTACCTTGCCAATCCCATTCTTGTAATTCTGGAATAGCCCCTTCTGAATAAATAAGTTTATCAGTTTCTCCTCTATAAAACAATGTATAAATATGTTTAGAGGTTGTTTGAATAATTCTCCAATACGGACGATTTTTTAAATCACGAGACTTTGAGTCTGAATTATGTCGTTCTTCTATATTGGATAGATGAACCTCTTGCAATAATTTACCTTCTAAGTCATATTGTCTAATTAGATTATGTTTCTCATAAAAATCCCAAATATATGGTTTGTCATCTCTTCCTGCTGTATATTTGAAATCAAATATGAATTTCCTTTCATTTGGAATGTTTTTTGAAGGGAATTTTCCAAAATAAGTATATTCTCCTGCATTGGCATTGTATAAAATATGTTCAGCATTATTTTTACCATCAGTATTGCCTGACATAATATATTTTTTGTCAGTTAATCGTATCATTTGATTGATGGCATCTGGAATTGTTATGGATTCTTTATTAATAATTTTTATATTTTCTTTAAGAATTTGAACCTCACATTCAATATTTGAATCTAAAATAAAAAAACTAGAATCGGAAGTTGCAAAATAATCGCTTCTCGGACGTATAAACTCATTTGGTCCTCCTCCTATAAATCCCGAAGAAAAGCAATATTGTAAATCATCAGTTTTCCAAAAAGAAAAAGCCGGGTTATTTTTGCCTTCAATAATTACTACATAATCCTTATAGCAGTATATTCCTTTGGGATTTAAAATTTTAGTAGAGTCTATCAGGTGTACATCAAATTTTGCTTGTGTAACATGTACTTGTTGAATGTCAACTTCTTTTTGTGTAACATTTGTACAACTGATTAAACAGAAAAGGCTTCCCAATATATAATTAATAAGCTTCATAAAATTCTTTATTACGCAACACTTTTTAAATCATAGGAATTAAAATACCGAGTAATAGAATATTCTTCAGTATTTAGTCATGTCAGAAAATTTGTTGAACTTTGTGTTACAAAATTATTTCAAACAACTCTTCATCGGACATGGCTAAAATACAAATAAAAACTGAATCCATCACAGGTCTTGAAGGAATATTTTTAATTATGGAGCAATTAAAAGCTCTATTGTCCGGCATGTACAATATATTAAACTCCAAGTTTACGGAGTAAGACTTGTAACAGCCAATTCATTGAAAATATTTCGTTATCTTATATGTGCGTTTTCCTGTAGCGGTTCTTGCATTGCACACATCTTATAAGGTATTTTTCTTGCCATTTTAAACTTAAAACATGCTTTTATGATACGATTCTACGTTTCATAAAAGAGTTCACTACTTGCAATATAACCTAACGTGAGTTCGAAATAAGAATCAATATAATCTATTGTAAATTAGGAACATAGCGATAAAAGTATTAAATTTATAGTGCTGAATTATAATATTTAAACGATTACCACTATGTTTCCAGAGTCTAAAGTTACAGAGATTTA
>JAXEBI010000093.1:0-4733 GCA_034094155.1 Phocaeicola sp. | reverse complement strand
TATACCGAGGAAGTGTACTTCCAGGCGAGGTTTGTTGGCTGCGATAAGCGGACAGATTTCCAACATGTGTGACTGAAGGATAGAGCTGTTTGCACCATCGAAGTTCAGTGTGTAATCTTCCAGGAATGAACAGCCTTTAGGGAGACCTTGATTCATCACCCATACAGTACGGTAAAGAGCAGCCGATTTCCAGTCACCTTCAGCACCGAAGCCATAACCTTCTGCCATCAGACGCTGAGAAGCAAGTCCTGGAATCTGATCGAAGTAGCTTCCGTCTGTCTGGCCGAGGTCGTCGAAGTTGGTAGTGAAACCTTTTGCACCCTTAGCTTTAAGGATAGCTCTCAGTGCAAGTTCAGCTTTGGCAGCATTCCAAACCTTTTCGTAAGCTTCAGTTGACTTGTCTTCAAGTTCTGCGTCATGTTCGTATTCCTGGAAGTATGTCTTTACAAGAGCCTCAACATCTTCATCCTTGATATCTTTGTGATATTCCATAAGTTCGCTTACCGGACAGTAGTCTACATGATAACCCATGCGCTGTTCAGCTTCTACCTTGTCACCGTCTGTTACGGCTACATTGTTCATCTGGTCGCCAAAGCGTAAGATAAGCATATCCTGAGAGTCAGCCCATGCAGTGCATACACGCATCCATACAGCAATCTTGCGAAGAGTTTCATCGTCTTTCCAGTAACCTACAACCACTTTGCGACGGATACGCATGCGTGTGCAGATATGTCCGAATTCACGGTCACCGTGAGCACTCTGGTTAAGATTCATGAAGTCCATATCCATAGTGTCCCAAGGAATTTCCTTGTTGAACTGAGTGTGAAGGTGAAGCAAAGGCTTTTTCAACTGCTGCAATCCGTGAATCCACATCTTTGCAGGAGAGAAAGTATGCATCCATGTAATAACACCGATACACTTATCATCATTGTTGGCTGCCTTGAAAACAGCTTCTACTTCTTTTGATGAATTTGCTGTACCTTTATATACCACCTTAACAGGAAGTTTGCCACTTTCGTTAAGACCTGCTACCATTTCATTACTGTGTGCGTCTACTGCGATAACAGCGTCACCTCCGTAAAGGAGCTGTGCTCCAGTTACGAACCATACTTCATATTGATCAAATGTGTTCATAGTTCTATATTTTTTTGTTTTTAATAGGTTATATACTAATTCTTTATGTTATAAATGTTATATTTAAAGTTACACGAAATTTATATATTCGTGTTGCGAAGAAATAATCTGATAATACAGTTTTTTATGTATTATTTCTTCTGTCCGTAGTATGCGTTAGGACCATGCTTACGGTTGAAATGCTTCTCAATAAGAAGAGGATTCATTGTAAGATTAGGATTAACGGTATATGCAATACTTGCCATTTTGGCAACCTGCTCCATAACCACAGCATTGTGAACCGCATCGTTTGCGTCTTTTCCCCAAGAGAACGGACCATGGTTTTTAACAAGAACTCCTGGAGTATGTACCGGATTCATACCTTCGAAACGCTTAACAATAACATTACCGGTTTCGAGTTCGTATTCACCATTAACTTCTGCTTCAGTCATATCGGCTGTGCATGGAATGGCTTCATGGAAGTAATCGGCATGAGTAGTTCCTATATTAGGAATATCGAGTCCTGCCTGAGCCCATGCAGTAGCGTATGTGGAATGAGTATGTACAACACCGCCAATTTCCGGGAAAGCCTTGTAAAGAACCAAATGAGTAGGAGTGTCACTCGAAGGGCGCAAGCTGCCTTCTACTACATTGCCATTGAGGTCGACTACCACCATATCTTCGGCTTTCATTTCATCGTAAGATACACCGCTTGGTTTAATTACCACCAGACCACTTTCACGGTCGATGGCCGAAACATTACCCCAAGTGAAAATTACCAGGCCATGCTTAACCAAATCGAGATTAGCATGGAATACTTTCTCTTTTAGTGCTTCTAACATTGTTTTTATATTTTAAATTTAGGATCTTTTTTGTAGGCCTTATCATTAAACTTATACAGATATGCTCCTCTTTTAGATCCTGTTTTATCAATTTTATCTGTTTTCTCAATAAAATCCATTTCGGCAATACGCTTTCTGAAGTTTCTCTTGTCTATGGTTTCACCGTAAATGGCTTCGTATAGACTCTGAAGTTGGGTAAGAGTAAAGAGTTCGGGCAGAAGATTAAATCCTATAGGGTTAGTAGAGGATTTCTCTTTCATGATTTTTCTTGCTCTTTCCACCATCTTTGAATGATCGAATATCAGTTCAGGAATTTCATTGATATTTATCCAATGAGCGTTATGTTGCTGAACCAGTTCTCTGTCGTATTCATTAATGTTTATAAGTGCATAATATGCTAAAGAGATAACCCTTTCACCCGGATCTCTGTCTATTTCACCGAAAGCTCCAATCTGTTCCATGTAAACATTTTCTAGTCCTGTGAGTTCGCTAAGAACCCTTTTTGCGGCATCATCGGCACTTTCGTTTTCCTGAATAAAGCCTCCCATAAGAGACCATTTTCCCTTTGCCGGTTCAAAGTTTCTTTTCAGAAGAAGAAGATTCAGTTCTCCTTTGTCGAAGCCGAAGATTATACAGTCTATACCGACATAAAATTTGGGATTATTTTTGTAATATGCTGTCATGGTTTTATTATTTTATATTGTTCTACTTTTGTTTCATGCTTTTTTGTTTCTTGTTTATATATGGTTTATACTACCAACTGCATTTCTTTCACCAAATCATAATCTTACATTGTCTGAAATTCAGTGCATTTTTGAGAAAGTAAGCTTACGTTGCCCATATATGGTTTCATTTACAAAAGTAGAACAATATTTATTAAATTAGCAGAAGTAAGCGTAGAACAATCCGCAGAGAATTACAACTCCAAGTGAAGCGATAACATCCCATTTGTTCCAACTCTTTCTGATAAGCTCTTTATAGCTACCTGTAAATGTAATAGCTTCAATTTGCTGTGCTGTTGGTTTCGGAGTGAAGCAAGAAATAACAGCCATCATTACCATCAGGAATACCAGAAGCCAAATTTCGAAAATCAGCCAGTTGGTCTGCCAGAACCATGTAGTGTTTTCCCAGAACCATCCAGTCATTTCGTCCTTTCCTGTGTTAGTAAGAATATTTGTAAACAATCTTACCATACCGATAAGGAAACCTATAATCATACCCATCTCACCGGCTTTAGGAGTAATCTTCTTAGAGAAGATACCTAATGCAAATACAGCTACCATGGCAGGAGCAAGAAGTGACTGTATACCCTGTAGATAATCGTACAGGCTGCCTAAACTCATCATAACCGGAATCCATGCCATACCGAGGATAACTACTACTACAGTAGCTACACGACCTACAAGTACGTATGTAGATTCACTCTTGTTCTTATACATAGGTTTGTAGAAGTCTTCTGTAAACAGAGTAGCGCAAGAGTTGAAGAACGCAGCCAATGAAGCAACAAGTGCACATATAAAACCGATAGTTACTATACCTTTCACACCGGCAGGTAACACATCCTTCACCATAACAGCGAAAGCGGCATCAGTATTCGACATGTCGAATTCACCTTTAGCGGCAAGAGCTGCAGCTACCATACCAGGAATAAGGAACATAAATACAGGAAGGATTTTGAAATATCCGGCTGCGATAGTACCGCGGCGCGCACGTTTCATAACTACATCGTTTGCTTCGCCTTTACTCTGTCCCAATACACGCTGAACGATGTGCTGGTCTGTACACCAGTACCAGAAACCGATGATAGAAGCACCTATGAATACCCAGAATCCAGGATAATCCTGATACATAGGGTCGCCTTCGCTCCAGTGGAACATGTGGTTTGCGCCATATGCATGTCCGTCTGTTCCCACATTCATATAATTTCTTGCATGTTCCATCATTGCGGCCCATCCGTCGGCAATGCTACCTTCACCAAGAGCAGAGAGTCCGAGGAACAGTACAAGGAATGAACCGATAATAAGGATAGGAGTCTGAATAGCCGACAGTGTCATTACACCCTTCATTCCTCCAAATACAGTAAATATACCTGTAAGAACAATCAAGCCAATGGCTCCATACCAGAATGGCAATCCCAAAAGGAATTCAAGGAAAATTCCACCTGTATATGCTGTAACACTTACTTTAGTAAGGATATATGCAATAAGGGTTATGATTGAAAGCCATGAACCTGTACGCTGTGTATAGCGGTATTTCAGGAAATCAGGCATTGTAATAATCTTGCCCATTTTGTTGTTAAGCAACTGATAGAATGGTACAAACAACCATCCTAGAAGCAGAATCATCCATCCCTGCATTTCCCAGTGTGCCATTCCTACACCCGACTTGGCACCTGTACCAGCCAAACCTACCAAATGTTCCGAACCGATATTTGCGGCAAAGATTGCTGCACCGATAATATACCATGGTTCACCCTTACCAAACAAATAGTCTTCACTGCTTTCACCTTGCTGTGCTTTCTTATCTTTCTGTACGGCACGCCATACAGCCCATACTACACCCAAGATACCTACTACTAAAACCACCCAGTCTAACCAGATGAATTCTTTAGAACTCCAATTCATAGTTCAAATGTTTTTATTGTATATTAATTTATAATTATAATTTTGTATAAACTTACAACATCAGGAAGTGGAATAAGGCCGATGTTTCATTAATCCTTAAGATTGTATATCATGTTCAGTCCCCACTTCTTTACATCCAAAACCGGATAGCTCA
>JAXEBI010000092.1:0-13154 GCA_034094155.1 Phocaeicola sp. | reverse complement strand
AAAATAATTCTGTAACTTTGTAATCGGTAGTCATATTAAATATTTTTGTAACTAATTGATTTTCACCTATAAAGGTACAAAATATTTATGAGACTACCAACTTTTTTATGAACTATTTCTTATCCCGAACTGGGGTATTATATCATATCCGTCACAAACATCTCTAAGCCTAAAAATCATGGCAGGAGAAATCATGGTAGCAGCTTTCTGAGTAAGCGAGCCACACAATTTCAGACTGGCATGACTGTTTATAACCATATCACGGCTGTCTCTTTCGAAAGAAGCACACATCATGTCACAGTCTGTCCCTTTCTCCGAAAGCCCGGTCATAAGGTCATACATCACCTTCTCCACCCCTCCCTTGATAGGATAGAATTTACCTAACTGTAAAATTTTCATACCCATATATTATCATTCATTCCATATCATCTGTTATTCAGGAGTTCATCATAAAGTCTGAAATAGTCTTCATATCTGTCCTCCTTTCTGAAGTGTTCAAGAGCATATTTCCTGCATGCCCCCGAATACCAGTTCTTACCATTACGTTCTATTATCCTTGCGGCATCCATCAGCCCCTTAACATCACCCTGCTCCACAATCATTCCGGTATCTTCGGTTATCACCTCAATACTGCCTCCGGTACGATAAGTAACCACCGGAGTGCCGCATGCTATAGCTTCAAGGTTAACGGTAGGATAATTATCCTGCCAGGTAGGATTTATAAACACATCGGCCGCGGCATAAAGTTCGGCCAACTGGCGGATATTTTCCGTTCTGCCTATACCCACCACATTATCAGGCAGCATTTTTCTTTCTTCAGGCGTAATACCTACAAGCACTATCACCTCATCATCATTAAGCATGCCAGCTAACTTAATAAAATCATTAAGTCCCTTTTCCTCGCTCCATATACTGGCAAGTCCTAACAGTATATGCCTGTTCTGAAGCCCGTACTTCTGTTTTACGCTCTCTGTATCATATATATCGAACACACTAAGATCTATACCGTTATGAATAACCCTGAAAGGGTAATCCTTAAGGAAAGAGTCCTTCATCTCATTGCGGATCCAGTCTGAAACCGGAACAATGGTAAGAAGATTCTTCGGCATAGAGGTAAAAGCCTTCTTCTTGTCAATGAAATTCTGTGCCGACCTGTCGAAAATAAGACTCGCGGGAAACTTTCCTTTCTGCGGACAGTTTCCGCAACCGTTTTTCCACCTGTCGCACCTTATGTAAGAATAGTAGTAACAATGTCCGGTATAAAGCCAGCAGTCGTGTACGGTCCATACCACAGGAATATTCCTGCGTGAAAAATAATCAAATAATTCCTTATAATTAAGAAAATACCCATGAATATTATGTATATGGACTATATCAGGCTTTATTTCATCTATTTTCCTGATAAAATCTTTTGTAGCCCTCCCGGAAGCCAGGCCATGTCGGTCGAAGAGCCTTGTCACCACTCCATGCCATGCTACACTCCATTTGTTTCCTACCGGAACCAGTTCAGAACTGCAAGGTTTTATTCCGTCACGTCCATAACTGTACGCAATAAAACTCTTCCATCCGTGCTGAATTGCCAGCTCACCTATCTCCTGCATAATGCGGCCTGTAGATGTAGACTTACGCAATACTGGGTTAATCTGCAACAGTTTTCTCATTTTTTCATTCTATATTATAAATTATAATGAAGCAAACAGATCCAGCCACTGTTTCATTACATTCTCTTCAGAATAAGTATCAACTACCTTTTTGGCATTTTCGGACATAGTTTTACGTAAAGTCTGATTATCCATCAGTTTCATCATTGCATTGGCAAGCCCTTCAATATCTCCATCATGAACTATAATTCCGTTTTTGCCGTCATCAATTATATCCTTAGGGCCACATTTACAATCAAAAGATACAACAGGAACACCACAAGACATAGCTTCAACTAAAACCATTCCAAATCCTTCGTAATTGGAACTCATCACAAGCATAGAACTTTTTGCATACTCATCACCAATCTGTTTGGTAGGTGCGTTAATAGAAGCTGTACCTGCGATTCCATAATCATTAATCATACTGTTGAGCATGTCTTTCCACTCTCCCTGTCCGAAGATATCAAGTTTCCAGTCATTAAACCTGCCTGACTGCTGAACCATCTTCCAGGCTTTTATCAAACGGTCGAACCCCTTCTGATAATCAAGTCTTCCTACAGCAATGACTCTTTTCTCCGTTACATCAGAATATTTATTTCCTACAAGCATTGCCGCATTAGGAATAACCACTATGTTGGGAATGTTGCCCCAATATCCTTTATCTTCATTAGTAAGAACCACAAACCTGTCAAACCGGCTGACAATCCGTTCATCCTGTTTTGTTCTCAAACGGTCTATAAAGCCCAAAATACCTGTCCTGCCATACTGCAGCCTGAAGAACTTACAGAAATGTATCTCAAGAACTTTCTTACTGCCATCTTTTATATCCGGTATAAATGAAGATTCCGAAGGGAAAAGTGATACCACAATATCTGCTTTTTCACGCATAAGAAGTTCTGTAAGTAGTCTCTTATGTTTTCTCCTCTTTTTCAAATATCCTGTTATTTTACCAAAGGCTCCCTTTATATTATCTTCAGAATAATTGATTCCCAGATCTGTCATTCTTACATTTCCGGGAAAAGGATAAAATGGCGGTCGGTTATGCTGGTCGGTGGTAACTATTGTAATATCATAGTTCATTTGTTCCGACAGGAATTTTACCTTATTATAAAGGACACGTTCCATTCCGCCGGGATTACAGATAGAGTGGATGCAGTAGATTAGTTTCATTATACTAATGATTTTATGACTTTTGCAGGGTTACCTCCTGCTACACAATCAGCAGGGATACTTTTTGTTACTACAGAACCGGCAGCAATAATACTGCGTGCACCAATTGTTACACCTTTAAGAATAATACAGTTTACACCAATAAAAACGTCATCTTCAATAACTATTGGTTTTGATACTCCCCAATCAGTATATTGTCCACGACGTACAAGGTAATCCATATTATGAGAATCAGTATCAATTAAAATAGAATTTCCACCTATTTTCACATGATCTCCTATAGTTATACTTTCATGTGCCCATAAAACAGTACTACTCATACCAACATTATTTCCTATAGTTATTCTCGCATTTTCCGTTGCATATATCATACCTCGTTTATTAGCACATAGCGCATTTATTCCCCATCCAGAAGAAAAATATAGATTATCTCCTATCTTAACTCTTGCTGTAGAGAATAAATTTATGTATAACTTTCCATGAATAACACAATGACGTCCATATTCCACTCCATACATTTTTAAACGTATCAAATTGTAATATGAACTCAATCTGTTCCTTACCCTTTTTACAAACTTAACAGACTTTCGAACTATTTTCATTTCTAATAACATCATTATATATTGTCACAACCTGTTCCAATATTTTTTTCCTTTCATGCCGTTCCATTGCTACTCTATGAGCAGCTTCTCCCATTTCCAAATTCTTATCTTTATGATTTATAACATACTTCAACAAATAAGCCATTTGATAAGGGTCGTTTGCAGGAACCAGAAATCCCGTCTTTCCATCTTCTATCAAAGAAGAAACGCCACCTACATTTGTTGATATAGAAGTTACTCCTAATATAGACGCTTCACATAAACTATTTGGACTATTATCTATATAAGAAGTATGTACATAAGCTGTAGAAGTCAACAATGCAGCTTTTATTTCTTCTGCTGAGGCTACTCCCATTAATCTTATATTCACATCCTTATGATTTATCTTCAATTTTTTCTCTATAAATAATGGATTTATATCACCATAGACCTTCCACTCAAAATCGATACCAAATACTTCTTTCAATAATTTTGCAGTTTTCAATAAAACATCAAATCCTTTATATAATTGAGAGGATATTGTAGTTATAAAAACAGGCTTTTCAGGTATTTCTCTTTTAATATTAAATTGATAAAAGGCATCTCTTAACATTTCATCACAATGATAATAATGTGCATCAGGATTAAATAAATTCAACAGTCGTTTATCCCATTCTGTACGCCCCATAAAATATTTTATATGCTTAAACATCCTTCTTTCTGTAAAGCCATTACGTCTCCAAGAAATTTTTTCACTTAAAAGTCTTAATTTTACAAACAAAGAATTAGACTGACTTATATAATCCTTCCATGAAATAAAAGGTGGTAAAAAAGCGTTAAAAGAAGGAGATAAAATTCCTTGAATATGTAATATTAATGGAGTTTTTACATATTTAGCCAATAAACCATAAATATTTTCACTTCCAAACACATGGATAATATCTGGCTTGAAATCATTAATAATTTCTAATAATGGTGGAGTTGCAATTTTCTCTTGTAATTCTGAAGACTCTTCATCTTTTCCCAATATAGTAATTAAATTATGGTATAATGTTTTGTGAGGTCTAGGTTGAATATAATAAATTGTACCATTCTGTTCTTCTTTCATTGTTCTTATTTCTTCCCTAGAATAAAAACATACACCTAATTTTATATTAGTATTTTTCTTTATTTCATTCTCTAAAGAAGAAATCCAACCGCCCCCATTATATCCTGTTCCTATTTTTTTCTGATAACATGAAGACGTATTAGTAAACCAAAGTACACGCATACCTATAATATTAATTAATTAATTATAATACTACACTTAAACTAATTCTTAACATTTACTGAACAATCTTTTTCACTTCTTTCTAAGATACAAAGAAATGGAGCAAATACCAAAAATAAATCCGTTGACACCTTTACCCATACAGTAAGATTAAATATTAAAATAGCAATAAATAGAAGTTTCCCCATATTAATTTTACAACATTCTCGACAAACTGTTACAAAAAATAATATAAAAGCGGAAAGTCCTGTCAAGCCAAAGTAAAATATAAAACGTGAGTATCCTGCATCAGTATTCATATAAAAGCCATAATCTGAAGGACCAATATAATACGGATCATTTGATCCACTTGCCATATACCCGTCTCCTATAATCCACGTTTGCCAGTTATCTGGAAAAATCATACCTTCGGACAACATATTTGTAGAATTTGTTTCAAACTTTCCATTTTCAAAGTAATTAAAAAATCCTTCAAAACCAAACCGTAAAAAATTCATAGCTTCAGAACTTGTATGATATAATATTGTACAAAAGACAATACTCATACATAAAGTTACAACTGTAAGTAGTGTATAAGAGCCGTATGAATTATTATTCATATCATTGCGGATAAATAAAGAATATCCTGCATACACTATAGCTACCAAAGCACCTACACTAGTAGTTCTTCCAATCATACAGCCAATTACTAATATATAGAAAAATGATAATAATAATCCTACAAATTTCCACTTGGACCTTCCTGATTTCATTGACTCAAGTATCAAATATATTGTAATAATCAGAATAGATCCTAAACGCCCTCCCCCTACATCTAAAGCACAGCCTATTCCATGAAGTCGATCATCAACATTCACACCCATATACTTTTCTCCAGTTATATAAGAGTCCACGATATTACTTAACCATGGTAATAAACTTATCAATAGTGCCAATGTACACTGCAATAAAGCAACCCCTAAAAGATAATATCCTACTATTTCCACTGATATTTCTCCATGAATTCTCCTCATCAGATTTACACAAAAATATGCAGCAAATAACCATACTAACATAGACATAATATATCCTAAGTAAGAATTATCCGGAGTTCCATTTATTGTCATAGAAAGAAAACTGCAAAAAGATACTCCTAATGCTCCAACGGAAACATTAAATAATCTTTTTTCAAACAATGTTGTTTTCCCATTAAAATGATCCATAAAATAGACCATCAGTCCTAATACAGCCAACATCATTTTAGTATTTATTGTTGGCAAAAAAGAAAAGAAAAAAGGGAAAAAAAACAGACTTGTAAGAATTACAGTTATGAATATTTGGATTGATTTGACCATAACTTGTTTTCCAAATTTAAATTACACCTCTATATTACTTTAACTATTTATAAATTACACCATACACAATTCGGCATATAAGCCAATAATGTAATTTAACAGCCCAATACATGTGATAACGAGCACACATCTGAACAATACGGCTTCGCAAAGAAACATTTTTATTTTTCAAAATAAAACTATTTGCTTCAGGATACCACTCTTGCCATAATCGAAACAAAGCTGTATCAGATGCCATTATAAGTAGTGGAAATTTTGCTTCAAGTTTAAGGAATGCGATTTCCTGAACATATTTATCTCCAAATAAGCTATAAAGATTTTTTTCAATACGTTCTACATTATATTTTAATGCAAATAAATTTTCCTTTGAAATTGATCTTGATATAGCCTGAGTATTCATTTTTACATAATGATAAAATGCCTTAGAAAGATAAGAAATCTTCTCAGCATGTGCAAAAAGCAAAATCATTGTCATATCTTCACCCATACCATACCCTGAAGGAAAAGTTATCTTATAATCTGAATAAAGTGAATGTCTAACTAATTTATTCCATACATTAAATTTCATACCTCCTCCCAACATTGCTTTCAAGGCATCTTCCGGAGCAGAGAAAGAGGGCTCATGCATATAACGCTCATTTTTCTCAAAAGTCAGAAACCAATCACACCATACAATATCTGCATCATTTTTTCTTGCATGATTATATAATTCCTCAAGTGCATTATGCTCCATGAAATCATCACTGTCACAATGAAAAATATATTCTCCAGATGCAATTTCCAATCCTGTATTTCGAGCAGCAGGAAGTCCCTTATTATTACTATGTCTCACAATATGGATGTTACATTTCCTTTCAGGATAACATTTCAATACTGATTGTAGAATTTCCATACTTTTATCCTTAGAAGCATCGTCTACAAAAATATACTCTACATTATGAAGTGTCTGTTCCATCAAAGACCGGACACAACGTTCTATAAAACGCTCTACTCCATATATCGGTATAATAACCGAAATTTTAGGTTGTTCTTGCTGCATAATTTATAAGCTCAAATTACACTATTTAATTTACTCAATACAGTTTATCATAAAGGAATCCAATTCTTTATAAGTAATTTATCGGATGAAAAATCCTTTACTACTTCTGGATTAAACCATGAATGAGGACAAATCACTATTTTGTTTGGATTATTATTCAGATAAGCTCCCCACCAGCTATAAGTGCTATTGGAAATTATATTATGCTTACATAAACTCATCAATTGCATATCACAATGACTCCCCCATCCAGCTCCAGGATTTCCCATGACAAGGTTATAATCTAACCATTTAAAATTTTCTTTTACCCATGCCGGGTTATCTGTAAATATATAAAAGACAGGATTACTAACTTTTCCAACTATTTCATTAACAGCTTTTTTATAATAATCTATACCACAGGTATTCTGATACCATTTTCTTTCCTGATAATCCTTTCCTTTACGCACGTGAATACCAATAGAATTCTCGTTAAGTAAACTTAACTTCAAATTAAGATTTGACTGACTTTCAAATTCAGGAAACACATAACACGTACGAATATAGGATTCTACAGCTTCAACTATTGTTGCAGACTGAAAAACTCCTAATACATATGATGTCTTATTTTTAGGGGGCAAAGATACATCAAAAGCGCCATTCATTTCCATAACATGTGTAGTAAATGGCAAAAACTTACGACGCAATTTTGAAAAGAGGTCATGCCCTCCTCCAGCTTTTCTAATATCAGCTTCAGAAGCCTGTTTATACTTAGCATTAGGAAAAATACGATTCCAAGCTACATCTTCATGAGCAAGTATTGCTGTATTAAAATAATCGACTTCTACATCATAGCCATTTTCATGCAAATAAATATAATAAGCATATTGAAACATCCTATTGGCAAGGCCACAAGCCATATTCACGATCGTTTTCATACTCCTGCAAATATTAAAAAATAACCAATTATCTATTTTTTAAAACCAACAAGACACTAAAAATTTTACAAAAAGCCAAATTCATCACAGAATATCTTGCAAGTCGTCTCCAAAGCTTTATGTATATGTTAAGATTTCCCAAATACCGATATAATACAGAAGAATACTTTTTAAACTGTATATCAAAATCATTAATCAAATCAAAACTTACTAAAGATGGATTTGTAAAATAAGTAATATAGATATCCTTTATATTAGGAAAAATACGGGCGTCAAGATAAGATTTAACCTCTGGTTCGACTGACTGGCATAGTTTATCATATAAAGCAATCATATCCAGTACATACTTTGTACGGTCTGACATTTTTTTTATTTTTACTTCTGGGTCAATAGTCTGTCCGGAACGCCCAACCAAATACCGATAAACAGGTTTATTAAAAACCCCTACAGCATTTATAACAGACATTGGAGCAAAAATCCACTGCTGGTCTGTATATGAGACTCCTTCAGTCTGACGATACCTCATCCTAATAAGCAGCTCTCTCCTATAAGTTACAGCATGCATTTCCATATCTTTAAAGCGATCGGTTACACAAACCTCCTTCATTGTCATCAAAGATTTACCCCAATTATAAGATATATTTTTAAATTCCACACGTTCTTCATCAACCAAGACAAAATCAGAAAGAGCCAAATCTACGTCATTATTACTCAAAAAGGTAATAAACTCGTCAAGATGAGAAGTATTAACGCTGTCATCAGCATCTACCACCTTAACATATTTAGCATTAACTTCCGGCAATGCAGCATTAATACAAGATCCATAGTTCCCATTTTTCTTATCTATTACTCTGAATATATCAGCAGCACGTGACACATACTCATTGGCTATTTCCAAAGATTTGTCTTTGCTTCCATCATTCACAATAATTACCTCAAGCTTATCTCTATTTTTATTAATTAAAAAAGAATCCAAACAATAGGAAAGATACTTTTCCATATTGTAAGTAGGTACTATAATTGACAAGATTTTCTGAGTCATCTATTCTTATTTTATTATAAATCCAGTATTTCTATTATTCAGACGACGTTCACGAAGAATTTCCAAAACTACATCAGGAATCAGTTTTTTTATGCGAGCATGAGGAATCTTACGAGGTGGTACACGGCGATAAGGAGATGGTCGGGATTCTAATTCTATCTGTCTGGAAGCAATATCTTTCATTACTGACTGAACAAAATCTGATATTCCTTTCAATTTTTCATCTTTATTCCAACTATCAATACAATACTTACCATATTTTTCTAAAATACCCATTCTATCAAGTTCCTCACGTTGAGTAAAGAATGCAAAATGAGCAACAATAGCATCACCGTTCCATGCATTTGACAATCCTTGTAGTGTAGGATAAATACATGAAAGAAACTCTTCATCATCACCTGGAACCTCTCCTTTAAATTTCTTCATTTCATCTCCGAACCACAATATGGAATTGATTGAAAAACGTGTCATTCCCATTTCCTTCTTTCCCAAATATAACTGATTCCAATGTCCTGTTAATAAATAGTTATTGATAAACCAATTATGCAAATCGCGCGCAAAGCAACCATTTTTCCACAATATTGGATGTGAAGATTCTGCATTATAATATTGGTCAAAATGTATCTTTCCTTCTAGTTGCAAAAGGTAAGTTGACAAAGAATTATTAACTACTAAAGGACTGACTAAAAAGTATTGTGGATTATCTAGACGGAATTGAATCATCTTTTCAATCAATCCCGGCTCCATCCAAACTACATCATCATCCAGTTTAAAATATATAGTTTGCTCTTCTACACAAGCCTTATAAAATGCGTTTATACTCGCATTTCCATTTACGACTCCATCAGGCTGCCATACAAGATTAATAACAGGGAACTTACTTGCTATTTGCTTAAAGAATTCAATATCAGCTCCATTGTGTGTATTTACCCAAATATCATAACGGTCTACATAGGGACATGATACAATATATGGAATCAAATACTGCATATACCGACGACGACCAGCAGCAGTATTTACGACTATTTTATAATTTCTAAACATAAATCAAAAATTAAATTGTTTAAATACAGTCTCTATAATCGGGGCCATATCATAATATTTGTACTCAGCCAGACGTCCACCGAATATTACATTCTTCTCATTGTCTGCCAACTTCTTATATTCCTGATATAAGGAAGAATTCTTACTGTCATTAACTGGATAATAAGGTTCCATACCTTCTTTCCATTCTACAGAATACTCTTTTGAAATAACTGTTTTAGGATTTTCATAAACCTCTTGACCAAAACATTCAAAATGTTTATGTTCAATAATACGTGTAAATGGGATTGAAGCTTCTGTATAATTAACAACAGCATTTCCCTGATAATTTGCCGTATTTAATATTTCTTCTTCAAACCGGACAGTTCTATATTCTAGTTTACCTAAACGATAATCAAAATATTCATCAATCTTTCCGGTAAATACAATTTTATCAGCAACAGAATTCCAACAATTCCTATTTTCAAAGAAATCTATTCCTGTTCTACATTCTATTCCCTCAAGAAGTCCATTTATCAAACAGTTATATCCACCAATTGGAATTCCCTGATATTTATCATTAAAATAGTTATTATCAAAGACTAAACGTACCGGAAGACGTTTTATAATAAAAGCAGGTAATTCAGTACATTTTCTTCCCCATTGTTTCTCTGTATATCCCTTAATCAAACATTCATAGATATCTTTTCCTACAAGTATCAAAGCTTGTTCTTCCAGATTTCTTGGCACATCAACTCCTTGCATCTGCATGGTATTCAAGACCTCACGTTTTTGCTCTTCTATCTTTCGGGAAGCCTGTTCTGGAGTTGTCACTCCCCACATCTGGTAAAAAGTATTCATATTAAAAGGCAAATTATAAAGTTTGCCTTTAAAGTTTGCAACAGGTGAGTTTGTGTAACGATTAAATTCTACTATAGAATTCACAAAATTCCAAATTTGTTTGTTCGAAGTATGGAAAATATGTGCTCCATATTTATGCACATTTATACCCTCTACTGTCTCACAATATATATTACCTCCCAAATGAGTGCGCTTGTCTATCACCAGACATTTTTTACCTTGCCTATTAGCTAAACAAGCAAAAGTTGCTCCATATAAGCCAGAGCCAACAACCAAAAAATCATACTTTTTCATCATTTAATCAAGGTTAAATTTTTATTTTTTCCAACAAAGGTAAATGTTTTCTTATAGTATTCAATCCCATTTTATGAACGAGGGCAAACAAAATACGTTGATATAGAGTATTCACTTGTGGATCCATCTTTTTTAGAACATCCTTATAACTCATTTTTAAGAAATCATTCACTGATACAAATAACTCAGGATGTTCTTTCTTCACCTTTCTTACCTTCTCGACACAATACGTTCTATTAGCATGTAAATGAAACCAGACAGGACCTGCAAACATCATTTTATATGGTTGATGGAATAACTCAGTACAAGAATATGTTATTTTATCTGAGTAACGTCTAGAGTAATAAGTTTCTTCAGACAATTTAAAAATTACAGTATCACCCTCTCCATTATAAGGGGGATGAATATTATATTTATCAAAAGGTATATACCATTTATCATCTTTAAACAAATTTACTCCTGATAAAGCTATGCAAACCTTACCTTGTAATAATTTCCATTTTGCAAGATTTAAATATTTATCAATAATAAAGCTAATTAAGAAATTAGGTAATAACCATAAAATTGGTCTATTAAACTTTAAAGACAAACGTCTATATAAGGAGAAATATATAGTAAAAATATAACCTAAAATAAATGAATAATGCCATTTTACTGTGTTATTTCCACAACATACATCTCTCCATTTTTTTATTTCATCAGCAAAATAAATTTGATCTGCATCAATTTTCATTGCGTATTTATATTGCATTTTAGATAAGCCAAAATTACACAGATTACAATATAACCGAGGAGAGTCATCGGGTAAAGTTTTAGTATATTCAAATTCTTCACGTGTCATATCAAAAGAAAGTACATCATGATTATAAGCATATATTTTCAACTTTTCTGGATACAACCTCTTTTTTTCTTCTAAAACCTGTAATGTCTCATCTGTACAATCATAATATACAACTATCAGTTCATCCAAAGCATCAATACAAGAATCAATACAAGGACCAAGAAGTTTTGCT
The DNA here is from genome assembly GCA_034094155.1 of Phocaeicola sp. Classification (GTDB taxonomy): domain Bacteria; phylum Bacteroidota; class Bacteroidia; order Bacteroidales; family Bacteroidaceae; genus Phocaeicola. The sequence continues at coordinate 967 of JAXEBI010000092.1, read as the reverse complement.
TCATTTCTAGTTCTAATCAAGCCTGAAAGTCCATTATTACAACTTTTCATAATAAATTATAATATCATTTAAAATATAAATAAATATTCTTTTACAATATAAATAAGAAAACTAGTTTACGCTAAAATTATTGCCCCATAAAACTACAAATTTTGCATATAACTATTACACCAAACCTCACTTTATAAATAAGCATCTACATTGAAACATGAACATTTTAAGCTATTTTGCTATAACAAACAATATGCTAAAACAACAATCAATCAGTCTACTAACTTGAATAAACGAACTTTGAAGAATGAAAGTAAGAATATTAAAGTATCTCATATCTTCACATACACAAATTACTAAATTTTAAAAATCATACGCAATCGTGAAAACATTAAAATTGACATTAATTTATATTTAATGCGATAACGATAACCCAAATATTTTTTTATTCTTTTATATATTTCTTCAACATGAGAATTTTTATACCAGAGAGATGGATTTTTATAAATATTTTTTTGACAAAAAGATTTATAACTACAAAAAAGATTACGTTCTAAATCTATATTTTCAACCTTCAAACTATTATATGCAGAAAATAATGATATTAAAGTATAAATGGCTTTAGAAACATCTATCTGATATTTTGATTCAACGCCTTGATAAACATATATAGGACTTGCATCAAATCTTAATGATTTTATCATATTTAAATATTGTAATAAGAATAAATGATCTTCTCCCAATAATAATTTCTCATCAAATCGTAAATTTCCAATTAAAGATCTTTTAAAAATTTTGCTCCAAACAGTTTTAAAAATTCCTTCTTGCAAAAAATTATACCCCAGTTCGGGATAAAATAGCGATTAGTTGCATGTGAAGACAGATACGCGAGTTCTCTTCCCATGCCATCAGACATGGGCTGTATATAAAGAATCGAAAGTGATTATTCTGTCCTTAGAACAATGTAAGTTGCTTC
>JAXEBI010000091.1:0-2275 GCA_034094155.1 Phocaeicola sp. | reverse complement strand
ATATTTTTCATCCCTTTTCTTACTTCTTAACGATTCATTTTGACAGTATTTCAATGATCTCTTTAATATAATTTTGAATCGGCTAACACTGATTCTATTGTTTAATTTTAATTTATCGGTAAGAATTTACCGAAGTATTGTTTACATGAATAGAGAATTTTTTTTTTAATGTTTGTGCTGCAATTATGACACCAAAGTTACTTGGATTTAATAAAAAGAAATGCCGTAAGCAAGTATAAACATCTTTATCAGATAATATTGCTATCTAATAAAATCGATTTAATAACAAAAAATAAGACTCGACCAGTGTCGAGTCTATTTTTGTTATTTCAAGCCAAATCAAAAAATATACAGTTGATAATATCCTTTCTGATTCCGTACAGACAAGTTTCCCAATCCTTTGCCAGATGATTGAATAGACTGTAGAAATCCACATAATACATAAGTGTAATTCTCATCATAGCTGCAAGGTCAGAAAAGCTCCAGAAACGGATCAGTCCCTTTTTCATTACCAACAACAAGTTGACTATTAGCGTCCCCAAATCCGTACTTTTATAGCATTTGCACTTTCCCCATAAAAGTATTTTAAGGAAAAGTTTCGTTTTATCTATTTGAAGAACATTAAAATAAAAAGATTTTGGGGCACAACGGAAAATGCTGTCCACATCCAAATCAGTGTGGCGAACATCACTTACTGTCTCATGCTATTGTCCAACACGAAATGCAATTGAAATGCTCAACTTATGAAGTTTTACAGATTGTACATCAAATCCCATATAAATATTTTATCTATTAAATCTAATTTAATACGTTATACATAGCTATATCTTTATCAGTTAATATTGTTTTGTCATATACAAAGTTAACTAAAGGTATAATTTTTACTGTGTAATCTTATGTTATCAATCTCTTTGGGTTTTTAACATAGAAACTAATTCTTCAAAAATTACCTGCCATTGGAACAGAACATGTCAATGGCGAGTAACTTTCAATCTTTTAACTTTATATCGAATAGAATTATATATATTTTCTCCAATTATTCGATACATCATTCATATCACTTCGTTTTAATAACTTGGGATTACCGTCCTCGTCAAGATACCTTTCTATCAGCTCCTCTACAATCGCGGAATTTTCCATATTGGAAAGAAACACGTCAATCAGGCTGGTCTGCCTGATGGAGAACAGGACACGCGCTGCTTGGATGGCCTTCTCATGGTCGGTTTCATCCTGATGTGTCAGATATTCGCCGAGTACTTCCATGTCCCTGCTGGACAAAACAGGTAATACGGATTCCACTTCGGGAGACTCCGCATCAAGGTCTTTCTGGACTTCCTGCAGGAGTTTCATTTTATCCAGCTGAAGGTTGCATTCCACATCTTCCTGCTGCACATCCTCCTCTTCACCGATAAAATTCCTTTCAAGTGGCTGGCTCATGAAGGGAGCGGCAGTTTTTCCGGCATTCTCGTCCAGATAGACATAACGGGTACTTCCCATCACTTCTGCATCTGAAACCGCAGATTCCGTTCCGGCAGTTTCTTTCTTTTCCTTCTTCACGCAAGGTTTCCCATAAAGCAGGGTACAAACAGTTTCGATACGCCTTCTCCAACCATACACGCTGTACAGCAAATAACCTATACAGACAATCCGTACACAGAAGTATATCAGTTCTTCCATAAAGAATCCTTATAGAGAAAACATTCAAGTTCATTCTTCAGCAATTCTCCGTGGCGTTTCAAGTATTCCTCCACGATATTGCTCACATAGACTGAAACACTCATGCCGGGAGCCATAAACGGAATAAGGCGGCTTGCCTTGTTATACAAACCGCAACGGATACGAATCTGACGCCCTTTCCCGACTGGAGTATCGTTCAGATACACACGGCTATATTCGGGAAAGCAGTTCGCTATTCCTATTTTCTCATTCAAATCTCTGACCTGTCTTTTCAGTGAACAAATCTTATTGGACAGTACATAAACGCAACATAACAGCAGACCGCAAACCAATACGGCAACAGTCAATACAATCCACATCATTTTCAGAATGTTTTTGGGGTTTTTCGGCGAAACAGCTCGCCAAGCTCTTCACTGTAAGTCTCAAGATGGTGTGCCAGCACATTATCCAAAAAAGCGGGCACACTCATGTCATCACTCAGAAGGGGAAGGATACGGGCCAGCCTGCAATACATGTCATAGCTGATATAGGTCTGCTTTCTGTGTACGGACTTCTTTCTGTCCAGAAACAGTTCCTTGTACATTTCCACCTTCTCTTC